>CAMWSA010000017.1 GCA_947176785.1 uncultured Lachnospiraceae bacterium | reverse complement strand
CGGGCAGAGATGGATCACCGGAAAAGTGTGCCGGAAGGGAAGATGCGGAACTCTAAACAGCATATTCCCTTCCGGCACACAGATCCATGTCTGGCCGTCGGAGCGGGCAGAGATGGATCACCGGAAAAGTGTGCCGGAAGGGAAGATGCGGAACTCTATATAGGAGGATTCATATGAGAATCAATTACAATGTATCAGCAATGCTTACAAACAATGCGCTGGCAAACAACGACAGCGCTCTGTCAGCGTCCCTGGAGAGGCTTTCCACCGGATTGAAGATCAATCGTGCCAAAGATAATCCTGCAGGACTGGCCATGGCGAAGAGAATGAACGCCCAGCTCAAGGGGCTGGAAACAGCCAATGACAATGCCGGCGACGGGATCTCTGTCATCAACGTAGCGGACGGTGCCATGAACGAGGTCAGCGCCATGCTGCAGCGTATCAACGAACTGACGGTAAAGGCGGCCACTGGCACTACCACCGACGGGGACAGGGAGATCATACAGGAAGAGGTCGCTCAGCTCAAGGAGGAGATCGAGCGTGTGAAGGACACCACTCAGTTCAATGGGCAGAACCTGCTGGACGGTACTTTTAACGTCAAGGGATATACCAATGATGATTACATTAAAGTCAGCACTTTCAGCGAGAAGACGCCCCAGGGAACCTATACTGTGGACTCTATTACATTTGCGGATGAATTGGATGCGAACGGTAATCCCACCGGCAATAAGGAAGTGACGGCAATTACTTTGGGAGCCGATTTCCCAGCCGGTGTGGCAGCCGTTCCCGACGGTGTGAACGAGATAGTTGCAGAGAATGGTATTGTGACTATCAAAGGCAGCAATGGATTTGAATTACAGTTGGATCTGAACGATGCGCCCGACGGCACAGTGACGAATATGAAAGTGGAGGTCACGGACGTGGGTTCTATGCGCCTGCAAATCGGTGCCAACGAGGGGCAGGTCCTGGCAGTGGAGATCCCGCCCGTATCCCTGCGCAATATGGGCATAGAGAATATTGATGTATCCACCCAGGACGGAGCGAAGAACGCCTTGGGCAGAATGGATGGTGCCATCGGTTTTGTGTCCCGCGTCAGAGGCAAGCTGGGCGCTTACCAGAACCGTCTGGAGTCCACGGTGAACAGCCTGGATGTATCGGAGGAGAGCATGACCGCTGCCTATTCCCGGCTTATGGATGTGGATATGGCGGAGGAGATGGTCCAGTATACCACAAATCAGGTGCTGACCCAGGCGGGTACTTCCATGCTTGCACAGGCCAACGAGAGGCCGTCCCAGATACTACAGCTTTTACAGTAAGCAACTCGTGGTGCTGCGGAACTCTTAATCAGCAGCCCTGCGGACAGTACCAGGAACAAGAACTGGCCTCTTTAGGGACAGAGCTTGTTCCTTCGGAAATGGTACTGGAAGCAGTGCTGCGGAACTCTTAATAAGAAAGGCACAGACTTTTATGACATCGGAGACCAAGCAACAGTTTACGTTTCGTATCTCTCAGGCAAATCCCACGGAGTTGGTTGTGATTTTATATGATATGACGTTACAATACCTGACTGATGCCAACGGGGCGGCGAGTCAGGAGGATTTCGCTTCATATCGGGAGAATGTACTCAGAGCCAGAAAATGTGTCAGTGAGTTGGCTGCATCCCTGCACCTGGAATATGAGCCTGCCGTTTCCCTGCGGAATCTGTACATGTACTGCATCCGGCGGCTGACACAGGCGGAGATTCGCTGGCATACGGAACTGCTGCGGGAGGTGACCAATATCATTACACCGCTGCGGGATGCGTACAGGCAGATTGCTCCGCAGAATACGGCAGGCCCGGTGATGCAGAACACCCAGGCCGTATACGCCGGCCTGACCTATGGCAGAAATACGCTAACCGAGAACATGGCTGACCAGAGCATGAATCGGGGAATGCTTGTATAGTCCCTTAGGACGTCCCACAGGGGCGGCATCTGCCGTGGCGGCGTATTCTTCCTCGGAGAGTGCGGCCAGATGCTTGTATCGTTTTAGAAGTGCGTTAATTTCATAAATATAGCAATCGACCATGTCAGGATCGACAGCATTATCAAAGCCCGCATATGCGATTTCCAGCGCAGTGCGGGTTTTTTCCAAATCCTCACGCAGGGAGGGTATGGTAAAGTGTACATCCATGTTTCCGGGGGTGTAAAAGCTCTGACTATAATAGGTTTTCATAGCGCTCTCCATTTATATCTGACAAAATTTGGTTGGTATAAGTATAGACCTGCTATTAGCAAAATATTCCAGCAGATTCATTTTGCTGGTCTTTTTTACCAAATAGTACATATGATTGTAAAAAGGAGTCAGGATCAATAGAATTCGGGAGAGGAACGAATGGGCCAGACAAAAATTTTGCTGATCATGGGAGCCTGCGTACTGGTTTTGCTGGCACTGGCCTGGAGGCGTCAGCTTGAGTGGCTGATGAACCTCCTGCTGCGGGGAGTACTGGGGGCAGTGGCGATCTATTTTATCAATCTTGCGGTGACAGCCCAGGGATATCCGACATTGGTGGGCATCAATCCGGCTACGGTTTTGACATGCTCAGTGCTGGGATTTCCTGGCCTGGCGGCTCTTTATGGCCTTCAGGTTTTACATTTGTTGTAGGTTTTTCACAAAAATAATTTTTCTTTGCGTTTGCTATGGACATTTGCGAAAATAGCGGATATAATGCATTTCAACAAGAGGCGACTCAAGTCTCTTATCATCTGATCATCATGCTATTGTTGATTTGTGATTCACAAGCTTTTACCAAGATTTCATGTAGGATGTGTATTGCCCGCGAGAGGGGGCAAAGAGAAAGGAGAGGTGTTTTTGGAGCACAAAATTTTGGCGCTCTGCGATCCGGAGGAGGATTATGCAGGGCAGCTGTCTGCCTATTTACAGAGCTACAAGGAGTTTCCCTGGGAGGTGGAGGTCTATACCGGGATATCACAGCTGGCGGAGAGTGAAAACCAGGGACAGATAGACCTGCTGCTGGTGGCAGAATCGGTATACGCCCCCCAGCTGCCGGTGGAGGCAGAGGCCACGGTGCTGTTGAATGAAAGCGGCCTTGTCAGGTGGTCATCACTTAAAAATGTGGACAAGTATCAGCCGGCGGAGAATGTGCTTAAGGAATTGTTGGAAGTATACATGGAGAAGGAGGAGGAATTTTATCCCCGGCTGAACACTGGTCTGAAACCCAGGATCATTGGAATGTATTCCCCTGTTCGCCGATGCCTTCAGACTTCCTTTGCGCTGACCTATGGGCAGCTTCTGGCGGAAAAGTACAGAACGCTGTATCTGAATTTTGAACACTATGCGGGGATGCCGGAACTGCTGCCCGGGGAAAAGGGCAGGGATTTATCCACACTTTTGTATTACATGAAGGCAGACCAGAGCAAATTTGTGCTGAGAATGAAGGTTCTGGTGCAGAAGAAGGGACAGCTGGATTATATTGCGCCGGCGTATATGGGACAAAACCTGATCTATATTACCGTTCAGGAATGGCAGCAGCTGCTGTGGCGGATCGGCGAAAGCGGTGAATATGATTACATAATTCTGGATCTGTCCGAGAATATGCAAGGGCTTCTGGAAATTCTGAGGAGATGCTGCAAGGTCTACATGCTGGTGAAGGAAGATCCCATGGCCAGATGCAAGATTGATCAATATGAACAGATACTGGCATTGTATGAATATGATGATGTAAAAGAAAAGACCAGGAAATGCCGGCTGCCTTTATTCCGCCGCCTGCCGGATCAGATTGAGCAGTTCACCAGGGGAGACCTGGCGGAGTATGTGAGGGAATTGATAGAGGAAGAAGAGATGACCAGGATCATTTGACTGGATACAGTGTGGAAAGGACGGCAGGAGCAGACAGTGAAAGACTATGGAGAATTGAAGCAGGAACTGCGTTGCAGAGTGTTAGAGCAGTTAGATTATGGCAGGGAACAGTCAGATGAGGAGGTTATGGAAATCATTGATGAGGTACTGCTGGAGGAGCAGCTGCTCAGGCTGCTGCCGGTCAGCGAGAGCCACCGTCTGCGGACGGAACTGTTCTATTGTCTGAGGCGGCTGGATATTTTGCAGAGCCTTATAGAGGATCCGGAGATTACAGAAATCATGATTAACGGACCTGGCAGCATATTTATTGAGCGTGCAGGACATCTGCAGCAACTGGACATGGTGTTTGAATCGGAGGAAAAACTCCAGAATGTGATCCAGCAGATTGTAGCAGGCTGTAACAGAGTAGTAAATGAAGCATCCCCCATTGTTGACGCCAGATTGTCAAATGGCGCCAGAGTGAATATCGTCATGAAGCCTATCGCCTTAAATGGCCCCATCGTCACGATTCGACGCTTTCCCGACACCCCGGTAACCATGGAAGAACTGATCCGTTGGGACTCTCTTACCCGTGAGGCCGCAGAATTTTTGCGTCTGCTGGTGCAGGCCGGATACAATATTTTTATCAGCGGCGGCACCGGCAGCGGGAAGACCACATTCCTCAATGTGCTGTCCGGGTATATCCCCTCCTGGGAGCGGGTGATTACCATTGAGGACAGCGCGGAATTGCAGCTTCAGGGCCTGCGCAACCTGGTAAGGATGGAGACCCGCAACAGCAATGTGGAGGGCTGCAGGGAGATCTCTGTCCGGGATCTGATCCGTACCAGCCTGCGCATGAGGCCGGATCGCATCATTGTGGGGGAGGTGCGGGGAGCCGAGGCGGTGGATATGATGCAGTGCCTGAATACGGGGCATGACGGCTCCATGTCCACCGGCCATGCCAACAGCGCCGGAGATATGCTGACACGGCTGGAAAATATGATCCTTATGGGCATGGATATCCCGCTGGCAGCAATCAGGAGGCAGATTGTGTCCGGCATTGATATCATCGTGCATCTGGGACGCCTTCGGGACAGGAGCCGAAAAGTGTTGGAAATATCGGAGGTAATGGATTGTGAGGAGGGATATATCCGGCTGAATCCGTTGTAACAGTTTGAGGAGACCGGGGAGAACCCGGAGGGGCGGGTGCTGGGGGTCCTGGCGAGAAAGGGGGAGTTGCTCTGTGATCAAAAGCTTAAAGCGGCAGGTATGGGAATTTATTAATGGTATCTCTCCATTGGAAACGCTGCAGGACCTGGGGAAGGGCCTGCTGGTCACAGGGGTGTTTGCATTCTTTTTTTATCGCAGTATATGGGCGTTGCCGCCCATGTCCCTGGTGGGCTGGTTCTATCTGCAAAGGAGCCGGCGTCATCGCCGCCGTCATAGGAACAGGCAGCTGCTGATACAGTTTAAAGAATGTATCCAGGCGGTGGCTGCTTCCATGAGAGCCGGATATGCCGTGGAAAATGCCTTTTTGGACAGCATCACCGACATACAGAGCATGTTTGGAGAGGGCTGCATTATGGAAAGAGAACTACAATTGCTTCGCCAGGGACTGGGAAACAATGTGACTCTGGAGGCGCTGCTGACAGAACTGGGACAGCGCAGTGGCCTGGAGGAAATATGTGAGTTTGCGGAAGTATTTGCCATTGCCAAGCGAAACGGCGGAAGCATTCCCGTGATGATTGACGCCGCCAGCAGTTCCATCAGCCGCAGGCTGGCGGTGGAGGAGGAGATGGAGACCCTGCTGTCGGCCCGTAAGCTGGAGCAGCGGGTGATGAATGCCATGCCCTTTTTAATTGTCTGGTATGTGGAGGTCAGCAATCCCGGGTATTTTGACATGCTGTACGGAAATCTGGCGGGCATGGCACTGATGACGGTCTGTATGGGAATATATCTGGCGGCATATGCCCTGTCGGAGCAGATTTTTGACAAAACATTTGGGGAGGAATGAAGAGGTGTATCTGATTGGAATAGCAGTGGGGACGGGCTTTGTCCTGCTGGCTTGTCTGTCCCGGCAGGAGGAGGGAGCGCTTCTGACAAGAATAGCGGTATATCTGTACAAAAAGGGTTGTATCCACCGGATGCCCCTGTTGAATGCCCATTATGTGCAACGGGATCTGGAAAGCCTGCATCCCGGACAGCCGGGGCTGCTTTTACAGGGGGAGTATTACATACAAAAGCTTCGGCTGTGTCTGTTGGTGCTGTGTGCGGGAACCCTGCTGGGGGTACTGGCTCGGGCCGGTTCGGATATGGAGGGCTGTCTGACTAAAGAGGGGGAGCTGCTGCGACCTCTGCCGGGACAGGGGGAGAAGCAGATAAAGCTGCGGGCCTGGCTGGAGGGGGAGGCCCTGGGGGAACTCACAGTGAGAGTGCCGGAGCGGAGACTGACCTGGCAGGAAGCCCGGGAACTGTATGGGGAATTTTGGGAGACATGGAAAAGGGAGGCCCTGGGGGATAACCCCTCCTGGCAGGAAGTATCTGCTCCCCTGACGCTGGCGGAGGAATTGGAGGGATATCCCTTTACAGTGTACTGGCGGAGCAGTGACTATGAGGTACTGAGCAGGAGCGGGGCAGTCCATGCCTCTCAGACAGCGATCCCGGTGACGCTGACGGTGGAAAGCAGTTATCAGGACTTTTGCTGGCAGGAGGAATTGGATCTGCTGGTGGTACCTCGGCCCATGGGGGAGACTGAGTTGTTGGCGGAGCAGGTGCTGCATGCCTATGGCTTTGCGGAGGAGGAGGCGGCCGGCCGGGACAGGATACTGCTGCCGGAGAAGCTGGAGGGGGACAGGCTGACATGGCGGGAAGTCAAAGAGGATTACAGCCTGCTGCTGATGTTGATGACAACGGTCACGGCGGTTGCGGCATTTCTGCTGCAGGACAGGGACCTGCATCGGCAGGTTCTGCGCAGACGGGAACAAATGAAGGAAAATTACCCGGTGGTGCTGAACAAGTTCCTCCTGTACCTGGGGGCGGGCATGCCCATCCGGGGGGCTTTTCAGAAGATTGCCCTGGACTACCACAACCGGCAGAGAGGAGGGCGGCAACCTTTATATGAGGAGATGCTGTATGCCTGTAACCGGCTGCAGGCAGGCATATCCGAGGAGCAGACCTATGAACTGTGGGCGGCCCGCACCGGCCTGCGGGACTGTGCCAGGCTGAGTGCCCTGCTGGTACAGAACCTGAAAAAGGGGAATGCAGCCCTGCTGATCCGTCTGCGGGAAGAGGGGGATAAGGCATTGCAGGAGGACTTGAACTTTCGCAGGAAAAAGGGGGAGGAAGCAGGTACCAGGCTGCTGGTACCCATGGTTATGATGATGGCTATAGTGATGGTGCTGGTCATGGTTCCGGCATTTCAGAGCTTTGGCCTGTAGCCAAATAAAAAAACAGCAATCGCCCGGACAGTGCCGGGAATAAGCTCCGGCCTTGCTTCGGACAGAGCTTATGCCACAGGGAAAGACAATGGAAGGGCGGTTGCGGGACTCAAAATAAAGGAGAGATTAGCATGCAAATATGGAAGAAAGTAAGAAACTGGGTGGAGAAAAAAGTAATCGGCTGGAAGTATTTTTGGGCAGAGAACAATGCTGGTATGGGAACGGTGGAGGTCATACTGATAATCGTGGTACTGGTGGGCATTGTTATAATCTTTAAGTCTCAAATTACGGAACTGGTGGAATCCATCTTTTCCAAGATCACCAAACAGGCCAACAAAGTCTGAGGGCATGATTATGACTGAGCAGAGAAAGGATAGGGAAGCCAGGGCGTTTTCGGGATATTTGACCGTGTATGTGGCACTGACCCTGACAGTGATGATCTCTCTGTGCCTGGTGCTGATAGAGGGGGTAAGAAGACATACCATTGCCTTTGAGACAGAGTGTGTGATGGACATTGGAATGGACAGTGTGCTGGCAGAATACCACCGGGTACTGCTGGAGCGTTACGGTCTGTTCATGGTGGATACCTCCTATGGGACGGAGTATCCTTCTTATCATAATACCGAACAGCACCTTTCGGAATATCTGATTCGCAACCTGTCCTATGAAGACTGTGGTTTCCTGCCTTTTCTCTACCGTGACCTGCTGGGGATGGAACTCCAGGACGTTCAGGTGCTGAAGGTATCCCTGGCGACGGATGAGGGAGGGAGAGTGTTTCAGCGCCGGGCGGCAGAGTGCATGCGAAGCCGTCTGGGACTGGAAACGGTGGAAAGGCTTCTGGAGTGGATGGAGATGGTGGACGGATATGGGCTTTTGGAGGAGGATGTGGAAGCACGCTTGGATCAGGTGAGTTCGCAGCTGCAGGAGTATAATGCTGTGGAAAGGCAGATCGGAGAAGATGAGTGGATCAAGATAGAAATTCCGAACCCGACGGAAGCCGTGCAGTCACTGCGACGGGAGGGTATTTTAAAGTGGGTTGTTGAGGATACGTCTCAGCTGTCGGAGGCTTTTGCGGATACAAGCCAGTATATCAGCGGGCGATCTGCCAGGGGTGAAGTCAACCGGGGCAATTATCCAGAGGGAGAGCAGCTGGATTTGGCGGACAATATCTTGCTGTTGGAATATTTTCTGAGTTGTGCCGGCAGATATGGAAAAAGCAGAGAGGACAGCCTGCTGCAATACCAGGTGGAATATCTGCTGTGTGGTAAGGACAAAGACATAGACAATCTGCGCCAAACGGCCAACCTGCTCTGCGGCATCCGGGAGGCTGCCAATGTGGTATATCTGTTGCAGGATGAGGCAAAAAGAGCCGAGGTGGAGACGGCGGCGGCAGTTTTGTCCGGGGTCATTGCGCAGCCGGAATTACAGCCGGTGTTTGAGACAGCGCTGATCCTGACATGGGCTTACCTGGAAAGCCTGTATGACGTAAAGACACTGCTTGACGGAGGGAGGGTGGAACTGTTGAAAAAGAAAGGGGACTGGTATTATTCTCTTGAAAATATCTGGACTCCGCAGAGGGAAGCGGCAGAGAAGGAAGGGACGGGTCTGTCCTATGAGGATTATCTGCGGATATTTCTATACGTACAGCCACCGGAGCTCCTGACCATGCGCTTTATGGATCTGATGGAGATGGATATCCGCAGGACACCCGGTAATGGCTGTTTCCGCATAGACGGCTGTATAGACAGGCTGGAAGCGGAAGCCGTAATCCGGTCCGGCTATGGCTACAGTTTTACGATCAGGAGAGAGAAGAAATATTAGCGCCGCATATGCGGAAAGAGGACAAGACAGGAGGTGGGCGGATATGTCTTCTCTATGGATGGAAACTTCGAATGCATCATATAAAAATCTAATAATATTGCCTTCTCCCATGCACAACTCCCTACTACACAACTTTCTTGTTTACCCATATATAGAGAAGATATATCTGCCGATCTCCTGTCCCGGGGAAAAGGAGGTCGGCAACAGGGGAAGTATGACGGTGGAGGCAGCGGTAGTGGTGCCGCTGCTGATCCTGTTTATTCTCCATCTGGGCAGTTGCATGGAAATGCTGCGCCTGCATGGCAGACTGGAATATGCGCTGTGGCAGGCTGGACGGGAACTGGTGGTATATGGGGCTGCCGAAAACAGAGACTCTGTACCGGGCGTGGACCCGGACGGTGATCCGGATAATTCCCGGAGCGCCGTCACCGATCTGGCGGTATCTTATTTATATGTTAATGGCAGGGTTGGACAGCTTCTGGGAATAGACTATCTGGATAGTTCCCCTTTGACCTATGGACATATGGGGCTTAACTATCTTGCCTCTGAATATCTGGAAGAGGACGAATGCATTAACATCGTACTTACCTACCAGGTGTGCCCGCAGATTACCTGCTTTCCCTTTCCCTATTTCCGCATGTCCAGCAAATATTATGGGCGGGCGTGGACTGGCTTTGACGTAGAAGGAGAAGCAGAGAGGATTACATATGTATATGTGACAGAGGACGGGGAGGTGTGGCACAGCCGGGGAGACTGTTCTCATCTGAAGCTGAGCGTCTGCGAGGCACGGCCCGAGACGGTGTGGATGCTTCGCAATGCGGGTGGGGAGTGCTATCGCCCCTGCAGCCGATGTGTGGATCGGCCTCTGGAAGGAACGGTATATCTGACGCAGGAGGGCAACCGCTATCACTCTGTCAGAAGCTGTCCGTCCCTGTTGAGGAGGGTTCACGCAGTGGTGTGGCGGGAAAATATGCCGTATCGTCCATGCAGCCGCTGCGCGGTATCTCATTAAATAACCCGCAATGTCTATGGTGGGGGCAACTCTTTGGATGGATTTTCCGGCAAGAGTAGTGCCGGAAGGATGAAAATAGGTAATTGCGAAGCATTCTCTGCGAATGTCGGAATATGTGCTATACTCGCTATTGCCCATCCCCTGTTCCTGGAAAGGGAGTTTGGCAATCGCCTATAAGGACGTATAAAAAGAGAGGAGGACATTTTATGTGGGAGCAGGCAGGTTGTCTGTGTACTGCGGTCTTGTTGGCTTATCACAGCGCGTTTGATATCAAAAGGCAGCGCATACCGGGGCGGTCTCTTGCGGCGGGAGTGCTGGTCTCTTGTGGCTGGGCTATGGGGAAGGGGCTGCTTGGGGCGTACTCCTGGGCCATCCTGGGAGCCGGATTGCTGCCGGGAATTGCCGTCCTGCTGCTGGCAAGGGTCACCAGGGAGCAGGTGGGGCAGGGAGACGGCTGGGAACTGGTTATAATGGGGAATGGCATGGGCTTGTCAAACTGTCTGTTGGCCTTAGGAACTGCTCTGTTGGGTATTTTCCTGGTCAGTGTGGCTCTGCTGATGGCGGGAAAAGCAAAAAGGGGTACCCGAATTGCCTTTGTCCCTTTTTTGGGGATGGGCACAGTGACAGTACTGCTGCGGCTTTTGATATAGGGGGCAGGAAGTTTGGAAGTAAAACTTCCAAATACTGATTGGAGCAATATCGCAGGCAAAGCCAGCGATATGCGGGTAGGGAAATTTTGGATGTTGCACATCCATTACTGATTGACGCAATAACGCGGGCACATCCCGCGTTATGCAGACAGAGGAAATTTTGGATGTTGCACATCCATTACTGATTGACGCAATAACACGGGCGCAGTCCGCGTTATGCAGACAGAGGAAAATATGAATAAACAAAGATATGTCAGAGGCTTTCTTTCTGTGGAGGCGGCACTGGTACTGCCTGCGGTCCTGGGCGTCTATCTCTTTCTGACGGCAGTGCTTTTGGTGCAGTATGACAGATGCCTTCTGGAGCAGGATATGGCATCCATGTTAGTCAAGGCCAGCAATCACTCCGGGACACCGCAGCAACAGCTGGAGTATCTGCAGGAGTTGACAGCGGCATGGGACAGGGGGCAGTATCTGTGGGTACAACTGCAAGCTCCTTATTTCACCATACAGGGACAGCAGATCCGGCTGGAGGCGGCAGGGGAGTACAGAATGCCGGTGTATGGCAGTTTGAACAATATAGGCGGCCCCCACCGACTGGAACTGTCATTCCGACTGTACAACTGGGACAGAACTGCGCTGGCACGAATGCTGGCCGGATGGGAGGATGGGGAAAAGGAGCATTGGCAGGAGGCACCATCCCATGTAGAATGAGATTGTGTCACGGGACAACGCCGGATATTTCATATTTAGACTGGTGAAATATCGCAGGCCGGCCTGCGATATACAGAAAAGAGGAAAGAATGGGAAAAGAGGAAATACAGAACAATGGACTGGAAACAGAATACGTGAGAAATCTGAACTGCAATTATGAACGGGTAGCCCTGGAGGAAAAACCCAGAGAGAACCGCTACCAGTATTGCATCCTGAATCGGGGCGGCATTCGTTTTCTGTTGCCCTGTAGCCTGCGGTATATGGATGGAACTGCCTTTTTATATTATGATATCTCTTCAACACAGAATATAGCACAGCTGTTTGAGGGAAGAAGCCTTGGCAGGGAGTGGATGCGGGAATTTCTGTGGGGAATGGAGCGGATGCAGCAGGAACTGGGGCGCTTTCTGTTGGAGGGCCGCAATGTGATCTGGAGTCCGGAGCATATTTACCAGGATCTGGAGAGAAAGGATTTCTATTTTATGTATGTGCCCTATTGTCAGAAGGATACAGGCTTTAAGCAATTGCTGGATTTCTGGGTAGAGCATATAGATTATGAAGACGAGGCGCTGGTGGAGTTTGTATATGGTCTGTATGAGCAATACACATCAGCAGGCGACGCCTGTTTAAGCCGGCAGATCTATGAAAACTTCAAGGAAGTGGAGAAAAGAGAAAAGCAAAGGCTGAGAACGCCGGTGACGGAGCAAACGGTGGAGTCACAGGAGCCAAAGCAGCAAGCAGTCCAGGAATACATAGCCCGGCAGAAAGCCGCAGAAGTTCCGGAGCAGGAATATACGGACAGGCGAAAGGGACTGTTCGCTTTTTTGGGAGGCCGCCGAAGAAAAACGGAGGATATATCATATCAGGAAATTTTGCGTCGACAGGTGGGGATGCAGGCATTGGGAGCAGTGAGTGAGGAGATTACCTATGCAAAGGAAGAGGACGGCCAAGAGGAGGAGGACGGAGAAGAATATGGCAGGACCGTATATCTGGAGGAACAACAGAAGATACAGACGCGGGGGCTATACAGAGACAATGGGGAACTGGAGGTGAGGATTGATAAGCTGCCATTTGTGATAGGGAAAAAGCGAGGGGAGGTTGATTACGTGCTGGAGGATCGCTCTGTCAGCCGTATCCATGCCAGAATTTTGGAGGAAGAAGGCCGTATTTATCTGGAGGATTTGAACTCAACCAACGGAACTTATAAAAACGGCCTTCGGATGCAGCCCTATGAGAAGCGGCGTCTTGAAAAAGACGACGAACTGCGCTTTGGCAAGGTGGAATATACATTTCAATAAGTTTTCCGTCTTTTTTCGTTGACGAACAGGGGCAAAGAGTGGTACAGTTTTCTATATGGACAAACTGAGGGATATCTCTATGGATGGATATATTAGAAAACTGAGGACGCTTCCCTTTATAAGTGCCATGCTGGTGGCGGCCAATGTAGTGATATACCTTTTATGCCAGCTGCCGGGCAACACTCTGTATGGCAGAGGATGTCTGAGTGCGTTTGAAATCATAGCACATGGGGAATATGGCCGAATATTTTGGGCTATGTTTTTACATGCGGATTCCGGCCATCTGTTCAGCAACATGATCATACTGCTTTTTATGGGAGCCATGATTGAGAAAGAGATTGGGCATCTCCCTTTTGCGGGGATCTATCTGATCGCAGGGATTGGGGGAAATCTATTCTCCCTGGCCGGCAAAATTGTCAGTGATGACTGGGCAGTATCCCTGGGGGCCAGCGGTGCCATTTTTGGCTTGGATGGGCTTTTGCTGGCGCTGGTGCTTTTTTCCCGAAGGCGGATGGAAAATGTCACACCGCTGCGGGTGGTGCTGATGATCTGTATGTCCCTATACAGCGGTTTCGCCGGGGGAAATGTGGACAATCCTGCCCATGTGGGCGGATTGCTGGTGGGATTTGTGCTGGGTGTACTGTTATTGATATATACGCATCTGAAACAGAACGGTTAGATGCGGGTTATGGAGGGCAATGTGAATATCAATATCTATTATGGCGGCAGGGGATTGATTGATGATCCGACCCTGTATGTAATAAATAAGATGCGGGAAGTGTTAGAGGAATTGCGGGTACATGTTACCCAGTACAATCTGTATGAAAATAAGAACGCAATTCCGACATTGCCTCAGACATTGAAGGAGGCGGATGGCATTATCCTGGCCAGTACAGTGGAATGGTATGGGATTGGCGGCTATATGTACCAGTTTCTGGATTCCTGCTGGCTATATGGTGATAAAGAAAAAATAGCCCGGTTATATATGTGTCCTGTGGTAATGTCCACCACCTATGGGGAGCGGGAGGGGAAGATGCAGCTTGCCACTGCCTGGGAGGTGCTGGGGGGGCTGCCTTGCAGCGGGATTTGCGGTTATATAGCCAATACCCTTACGCTGGAGATGAAACAGGAGTATACCACAATCATAGAGAAAAAAGCGGAGAACCTGTATCGGACTGTCAACCAGAAGACGCCGAGCTTCCCGGCCAGCAACCAGGCCGTAAAAAATACGGTGGCAATCAGTCCCAACGTGGATTTAACGCCCCAGGAGTCCGAGCAACTGTCCCGCTATGCGGCAGATGACAGCTATGTACAGCGCCAGAAGGAGGATATTCAGGAACTGGCCAGCATGTTTCGGGATATGCTGAACGAAAAGGATGACACCTCGCCGGATACCTATGTCCAGCGGTTCCATCAGGTATTTAAACCCCAACCAGGTTTTGCGGCTTCCTATGCATTGAACCTGGAAGAAAAAAAGGAAGCGTTAGTAATCCGGGTGGATGGGGGGCAGCTGGAATGCTATTATGGTGCCGTGGAGGACCCGGAGGTGGAGATAACGGCATCATCAGAGATAATAGATGAAATTACAGCAGGCCGGATGTCTTTTCAGAGTGCGTTTATGTCGGGGGCCATGAAAATGAAAGGGAATTTTAGGGTGATGAGGATGCTGGATAACCTGTTTGTATTTGACGAATAGTGAAGATTTATGCTAACGACTGCTAAGATTTTTCAATTTCTGCATGGCACATGCTGCATAATTACAGGAACGATGTATATCGTTGACTATAGGCAACATGTGCCGTGCAGGAAGGAAAATCCAATTGGTCATGGGTATAGGAAAGGGAGAAGGGAATCATGAAAAAAGAGGACTGTATTTTCTGCAAGCTGGCCAACGGAGAGATTCCTACCAGAAGCATTTATGAGGACGAAGATTATAAGGTGATATTGGATGCTGCGCCCGCCACCAGGGGGCATGCTCTGATTCTTCCCAAGGAACATGCGGACAATCTGTATCAGCTGCCGGAGGAGACAGTGGGCCGGGCCTTTGTGCTGGCAAAAAGAATGGCGGCTTCCATAACGGAGGCTTTAGGATGCCAGGGCTTTAATATTGTACAGAATAATGGGGAGGCGGCAGGACAGACGGTTTTCCATTTTCATATACATCTTATCCCTCGTTATACGGATGACGGACAGGGGCTTTTCTGGGAATCCAGGCATTATTCAGACGAGACGCTCGACGAGATCCGCAGTCAGCTGGCGAAATAGGATGATTTTCAGCCGGATGGGCGTGTCCACGAGGGCGGACAGATAGGGGCAGCATGAGAACAATAGCGGTAGATGTGATAACAGAAAATATCAAGGAAATGTGTATCGAAGCTAATCACTTTTTGCCGGAGGATATGAGGCAGGCGCTGGACAGTGCAACGCAGTCGGAGCAGTCTCCCTTGGGCAGACAGATTCTGGAGCAGCTGCAGGAGAACTTGCGGATTGCAGGGAAAGATATGATCCCGATTTGCCAGGATACCGGTATGGCAGTGATCTTTATAGAGGTCGGACAGGATGTTCATTTTGAAGGCGGGAGCCTGGAAGAGGCTATCCATGAGGGAGTGCGCAGGGGATATGTGGAAGGATATCTGCGTAAATCAGTGGTAAGCGATCCGCTGATACGGGAAAATACCCGAGATAATACGCCTGCAATTATACATTATCAGATTAAGCCGGGAGATCAGGTGAAAATTATCGTGGCTCCCAAGGGATTTGGAAGTGAAAATATGAGCAGGGTATTTATGCTCAAGCCGGCAGATGGTATAGAGGGTGTAAAGAATGCCATTCTGACAGCGGTAAGGGATGCAGGCCCCAATGCCTGTCCCCCTATGGTGATAGGAGTCGGGATTGGGGGGACTTTCGAAAAGTGCGCCATTATGGCGAAGCAGGCTCTGGCAAGGGAGGCAGGTGTCCATTCTTCGATTCCTTATGTGAAGGAGATGGAGGACGAAATGCTGGCAGCCATTAATGGATCAGGCATTGGCCCGGGAGGACTTGGCGGAACCACCACTGCATTGGCTGTGAATATCAACACCTATCCTACTCACATTGCGGGGCTGCCTGTGGCAGTAAACATTTGCTGTCATGTGAACCGGCATGCGGTGAGGGTACTATAGGGAAGCGGTTGCAGGAGGGTATGCGGAAAGGAGTAAGTGTGGGAAGCGAACAGAATAAACACTTAAATGTGCCCTTTGACAGAGAGGAGGCAATAAAGTTAAAGGCGGGAGACTATGTCTATCTGAGTGGCACAATTTATACCGCCCGGGACGCCGCACATAAAAGAATGTATGAGGCACTTCAGGAGAAGGGGGAATTACCATTTGACCTGCAAAATAATGTGATTTATTATATGGGTCCCTCTCCGGCCCGGGAAGGTAGGCCCATAGGCTCCGCAGGCCCCACGACCGCCAGCCGCATGGATAAGTATACCCCTGCCTTGCTTGATCTGGGCCTTCGGGGAATGATTGGCAAAGGGAAACGAAATGCCGCTGTGGTGGATGCGATCATTAAAAATAGGGCAGTGTATTTTGCGGCCGTAGGCGGCGCGGGCGCATTACTGTCCCGTTCTATTGTTTCCTCGGAAACAATTGCCTTTGACGATTTGGGCACAGAGGCAATCCGCAGGCTGGAGATACGGGATTTCCCGGTAGTTGTAGTGATAGACAGTGAGGGGAACAATCTGTATGAAACGGCAATTTTGCAGTTTGGGTTAATTGACAAAGTAAATTCCACTTTGCCATAGTAAAAGCAACCTCCCCTAGCATCTATTTTAACTTTTTTCAGAAAAAATAGGTGCTTTTTTAATCATTTTGATGTAGAATGCCAGGTGAGAGACATGATTTTCCATAAAAAAGGGCGCAGGAAACCATGAAGGTTCTTTCTCATGTTTGGATATACTGCAGGATTCAGTTTTGCTGGGGGGACGCTTAGTTTCCAACAAAATTTTCTGTTGTAGGAATTGATATGGTCCATCTTCAGGCTGATATCAGCCTGTGTGAGCCCATCCAGGGAATGCCCTTTGGGGATGACATACCGGATCGGTTCGTGGTTTCTTTCGACAGTTCCCTTTTCATATGGAGCGGAAGGGTTGCTGTAAAAGACACGGGTCCTCTTACAGCCGTGAAGGTCGTTTTCCAGGGCCATGGGGTTGGAAAACTCAGAGCCGTTGTCCGCAGGCAGCACGGGTATAAGCTTTTCAAAGCGGTCGGGGCGAAGCTCCAGATACAGCCTGTTTATGATATCAATCACAGACTGCGAGTCATTATAGTCTCTTAAAAATACAAGCATCGGCCCTGCCCTTACGAAATGTATGGTCAGCAGGACCCTGCCGCCTTTGGCGCCTTCGACGGAATCCAGTTCCGTAATGGGAAGGTCAGGATTCTGTGCCATGAAATTCAGGAAGTCGGGCACTATTATTGTGGAGGAAACACCTTTCTATGCCACTATGGGCGGTCAGAACGGGGATACCGGCGTGAGTACCACCGCGATGGCAGTTTTGAGGTGAAAGATGCGGTAAAGTTGATGGGCGGCAAAGTGGGCCATATCGGCACGGTGATCAGCGGTATGATCAAGGTGGGGGATATGGTCGCCCTGACTGTAAATGCGGGATGCAGGAGCGATACCTGCAAGAATCACAGCGCCACTCATCTGCTGCAGAAAGCCCTGCGGGAGAGAATCCGGCAGGAATTCCGGCGGCGGTGGCCCAGGCGCCCAAGGCGCTGGAAAGTCAGTTGAGCAAACAGCCGGTTGATGCAGGGCTGTAAAGATATAGGAGCATACGATAGACAGAAAAAGAGCGGGAGACCCAAAGTGTGTGAGGTTTTCCACTCTTTTTTTGTCGCATTGGATTTCCGCTTTCAGAGTTCACGACGAAACAAACCGGATGGATTACTTTCCTATGCTCAGCAGAAAATGCTGCAATAGCTTTCGCTGCTCATCGCTTAACATTGACACATCCAGAAATTTATCTTTCTCATCCTTGTTAAAACCCAGCAGATAATCTGTGGAGCAATGGTACAGTCGGGCCAGTGCCATGAGGATTTCAACGCTGGGTGTGCGCTCGCTGCTTTCATAATTCGAAATGATAGAGGCAGAAACACCTACGGAACCGGCCACTTCTTTTTGGGACAAATTTTTCAATAATCGCTGCTCCTGCAATCGTTTTCCTAATCCATATACCATTATCAAATACCTCCTTAATCTCATTGTATTGACTTAAATATTGCTTTAGGGCAATAAAACTATGCTTAAAGCATTGCAAACTCTGCTTAAAGATGATATAATGTGTTTCAGCTAGAGGACAGAAGTGCAAAAAACAGAAGGGTCAAAAGTGAATAGAAGGAGAGGAAACAGGATGATTGATAAGATTAGGGGAGAAATCAGAAACATAGGAAAAAAACCGGCAAAGATTGTTTTTTCGGTGACAATCCTGATTTTTATGCTGATTCTTACGGTATTTGCATGGGATGGGATTCCCAAAAGGCTGGTGATTTGTCTGGGACTGAGTGTGTTAAGCGGTCTTTTATTGTTGCTGCCCCGTCTGCCAAACCGGATATCCATTCCCCTGCTTGCGCTATACCTGTACTTTGTTCCTATGAAGACGTTTCAGAGGATGGAATTGCCCATGCAGGACATGAGCCGTATTGTGGACGGAGCGGCGCAGCTTACGATCGCTTTTATCATCTGTGCTTATCTGCTGGTGTTTCTCTTTACACAGAGCAGCGCGGCGGCTCTTGGGGCCGGAAGCGGGTTTTTCCTGGCTCTTTTTTTGATGGAGTATTACATATGGAAATTTCGGGGAGATTTTTTGATGCCCAGCGACTTAGGGGCTGTGGGCACGGCTATGTCTGTCATGAAGAACTATAACTATGGATTGTCTCCAGAAGCGATGTATTCTGTGATCTACTTTCTGTTTTTTATTGTATTCGGTTCCCGGATACGAATTAAAATGCACAAATGGGTGCATGTGGGAGTTTCCGCAGCGGCAGTGCTGTTAATCGGAGGATGGTACTACACGGTGATGGATATGGAGAAACCTCTGGGGAAAGAGTTCGTGGTGAATTATTGGAATATAGGAGATACCCGAAATTTAAACGGGGCCTGTATGAGTTATATTTTTTTGTTGAAGGACAGCAAAGTGGATGTTCCCAGGGAGTATTCCGAGAAAGCAATACAGGCAATTGCAAATGCCGCAGAGGCAGATTATGAGTCTTTTCCGGACATAGGGCAAAAGCCGGATATTATTATGATCATGAATGAGGCATGGAGTGACCTCAGGATGTTGGGGGAGTTGGAGACCACAGAGGAGTATATGCCCTTTGTGGACAGCCTGGATGAGAATATTCTAAAGGGCAAACTGTATGTATCCATATTGGGGGGACTCACGGCCAACACGGAATTTGAAGCCCTGACAGGCAATTCCCTGTCCCTGCTTTCCCCAGGGGTGATCCCTTATCAGAATCAGGTGCGGCATGACATGCCCTCTCTGGCAAGGGTATTGGAGAATCAGGGTTATGCAACTATGGCTATGCACCCCAACGGGGAAGGCACATGGGGCAGAAAGCATGTGTATGCGCATTTTGGGTTTGACGAGTTTGTTCACCAGGGAATATGGGAAGTGCCCTATGAGTATGTCAAAGGGTTTATCTCTGATTCCTGTAACTATAAGGAAATTATTCATAGATATGAAAACAGGAACCGGGATGTTCCTTTTTTTCTGTTTGACGTGACCATACAGAACCATGGAGGATACTATGGAGAGGTGCCGATAGAGATTGGTGTGACAAGTGTGGGAGGCAGGCCGGCTGAAGAAGTGGGATATCTGTATGATGTAGAGACCTATCTGAATCTGATTAAAATTTCAGATGACGCCTTTAAAGATCTTATGTCATATTTTCGGCAGGAGAAGAATCCGGTAATTATTTGTATGTTTGGTGATCATCAGCCCCTCTTGGGAGACAATTTTTATGAAGCGGTTTTTGCGGGAAAGGAAATGTCAGAGCAGGAACAAAATCTGCAAAAATATGTTGTCCCTTATGTCATCTGGTCCAATTATGATGTGGACTGGGAAGCGTATGGGGACATGAGCGCCAACTACCTGCCGGCGGCGCTGATGGAGTGCGCGGGTTTACAGCTGCCGCCCTTTTACCAGTATCTCATACAGCTGCATGAGGAATTTCCTGTCTTAACCCAGAGGGGGTGCCTGGATCAGGATGGAAATCTGGTGGAAATAGCAGATATATGGGAGACGAAGCCAATATACCAATACAGGATGCTTCAATATAATCAACTCTATGCCAAGGAGTACCAGAAAGCAATATTTGAGGAAGCGGGGACAGCGATACAATGAAAAGGAGAATTGCATGTGGAATTGCAGGAGCCTATCTGCTTTTGGCAGTAATCATGGGTTCACTGTATCATCGCAGCCGGGCGATCCCCTGGCATGAAAAATACTCCGTGGTATGCCATGCGTTGGGGAGAACCTGGGAGGGGGACGCGGCTACCAACTCCAAGGAGGCTTTTTTGTATAACTATAGACAGGGACAGCGGGTATTTGAGGCAGACCTGCAGATTACGTCAGATGGCATTATGGTATTGCGGCACGACTGGTATCAGGATCTGGGGCAGGCAGAGGCTTTTGGCTGGACAGAGGAAGAGCGATGGGCGGTTACGGCACAGGAGTTCCTGGATGCTGCTGTTTACGGAAAGTATACACCATTGACTTTGGAAGACTGGTTTGCTATTATGAAAAAATATCCAAATATCTATATGGTGACAGATACGAAATATTCCCCTAAGGTGGAAGCGCAGTTTCGGATTTTGGTGGACACGGCTATAGACAAAGGATATGAGGATGTACTTTTGAGAGTGATTGTTCAGATTTATTATAAGGAAATGTATGATGAGGTAATGTCTGTGTATCCTTTTGAAAATCTGATTTGGACGCTGTACTATATAGGATATCCTGAAAAGCAGGAGATATTGGACTTCATGGACGAGAAGGAGATTCCGGTACTGGTTATGCCTTCCTCCTGGTGGGACGATCAAAAGCAAAGAGACCTGGAAAACAGCGGCATAAAAGTCTATGTCCATACGGTGGATGATGAGGAGGAAGCCCGGCAGAGAATAGAGCAGGGAGTCAGCGGTATTTACTCCGACGACATCCGGCCCGATACCCTTGAACAGTAAACCCCCATACAACGGGCTGCTCCACCTTGCATGAAAGTCTGGGGGTTACTGTGAAGCTGCTCACAAACCCGCAAGGGAGCGGGTTTGTGAGCAGCTGTCTTGCAAAATGAGCAAGGGCGCTCATTTTGACTGCGTGGTTTCCACAAGGCAAGTAGCTGGACTTTTACAGTCAAAAGCGAATCGTTTGTCAGTCAAGAAGAAAAACGGTATTTTGCAGTATTTTGCAGTTTGTCGAAAAAAATTTAAAAAAACGATTGACAAATGGGAAAAGCTTATGTATAATAACTTTTGCGTCACGTTAAGAGACGCATAAAAGCATATTGGTAGAGGTGTGGTTCAGATTTGGAGAAATACTCAAGAGGCTGAAGAGGCGCCCCTGCTAAGGGTGTAGGTCGCTAACGCGGCGCGAGGGTTCAAATCCCTCTTTCTCCGTTTTCTACCAGTGCTGAATTGCGAGTAGAAAAAATATTTAAAAAAGTTGTTGACAAGCTGATGAGAATGTGGTATCTTATAGTAGTTGCCGCTTAGAACAAAAGCGATGACAACAAGAGTAGCAGTTTGAAAGAAATTTTGAAATATAAGCGTCCGACTTGTTCGGGAGTTATGTTTGGGATTGTGATTGAAACTGCGCTTGGAGCAACAGATAAAGTTGCGTGAACCTTGACAAATAAACAGCAATGCAACCCTGAAAATTCTTTAAAGCAGATTCT
>CAMWSA010000016.1 GCA_947176785.1 uncultured Lachnospiraceae bacterium | reverse complement strand
AACCTACTCTCTCTCTACTCCTTAAGCCATAAGACATCGTATGCGCCTGCTTTTGGTAATATTCAGTAACATGAATATCGTCATGATTTTTACCATTGGGCATGCCAAAATATATTTTTATACCTAGACCAATATAGTTAGGATATAAAACTGTGTGACAACGTTTTGACAACCTCAACGCAAATTGCCAGTCTGTTTCCTGATACTGGCAGAGAAATCCCTCTATGCTTTTACCCTTTCCTTTCGAAATAATGCAACCGCTATTCGTGTAGGATTCCATCAGGACATCCATTATCGCATCGTATAGAATCCCTTTTTCTTGAAAAGTCCTCAGATGATTTTGTAAATCCATCAAAATGCTACCAGTATTCATAATTACTGTCAGTGTCATTAAGCCACTTTCGACTTCAATTTCTCCTTCAGTTACTATTCCAGAAAACAATATTTCTTCTTTTCCTTTTTCATCTCGGATTTTTACAGACCCCCAAGTTTCTGTCAACAGCATTTGTAGATATTCCTGTTCCTTATTTTGGTTTATATGTCCCCTTACCAACATACTTCCGTGGCAATTTGCTTTTATCTCCCCACTACATTCCAATACATCCAACAGTTCAAATGGTTCCAGAATTATTTTTTGTTCTCTCATTCTAATTCTCCTTTGAAATATCTTTGATAGAATACATCATCTGTCGCGCTGCATCTCTCCACTCTAAAACGTCATTAAAATTGCAATTAAAAATGCCATGTACCATTTTTTTATCTGACATTGTGATAATCATTAGATTATATACATTACCATCTATTCCAAAGCTTTTAAACTCGAACCACCCCAATGGTATATTGTTCTCAACCTTGCTCTCATAAAATACAAATGAAGGATTTAGCCTTCGTAACGCCTCTTTTGCCTGTTCATGCAGCGTTTTTATGTGTTCAGGATAGATTGTTGCATTTAGCAGACTAAATCCCCAATTTACAGTCGTATCTAAACTAGTTTTTATAATCTGTGGCCGCTGTTCGGACGAGTATTTAATTTTTGCCAAGTTGCTTGGCAGATCCACAAACGTTATTGGCAGCATAATGCTCAACTTGTCATGAAACAACTTCTGCGTTTTGAACTCTACCAACTCGTCTTTAATATACATTCCTGTTTCCAAAGTACTGTATTTTTCCTTTCTGGCACGCCTTCGAAATTCCACTATCTTCTCATCAAAAAAATCTTCATTCTCAGCCATGACTTCTCATCCTTTTTATATTTATTGATAATCCTGCTCATCTTAGAAACTTTAAAAGTTTGGATGTGGAACATCCATTACTGATCGACATAATAATGCAATAGCACGAGCATAACTGGAGTTTGGTCCAGGTCAAACTCCAGTTATGCAGGAATAAGGTAGGTTTGACATTTAATATAAAGTCCTGCTGCGATATACGATTAATCCCCCGCAATCACTCAACATAGATTATGCTCTTCCCATACTCTCCTCCCGGTGCCACCTTACCATCCAAAAGTATTCCTTCCAACTTCCCCACAATCTTTCCGTTATCCCATCCCCGTATCTCCGCCATTCCCATTGCTCCCTTGTCCGCTAGGTATGCCAACACCGCCGCCCGCTCCAATTCACCAGCGTGATTCAGGATTTCATAACATAATGCCCTGTCCGCCGCATCTTTTCCGGTGCGTTCCTGCATTTCCTCGGCAAACCATAGCAGCACAACAGGGTGCAGCCTTTCACGTCCCCGCCCTGCCACAGTTGCATTTATCAGGTTGACGGTGTCATATCGGGTTTGCAGGTCGGCAAAATCCTTGTATGTGCCTCGCAGCACAGAACCTTCACGCAAGTGGAATCGGCAAAGTTCAATCTGGTTTTCCTGTCGCTCTGTATCCTGATCCAGAAAAAATGTCACCTGGTAGGACTGATAATCAGGATGATCCTTCTTTACAGCAAAGACAGCCTTTAACACCACCAACCTATTCTCTGCTATAAAGGGAACTCTCACTTCCTCCTGCAGCAGATAGAGGAAGTCTCCGTATTTCAACATTCCCCTGCCAACTACTAAATAGTTGTCCTCCACACGGATATCACATCCCCTAATGATGCCGTCCGTGTAATCCATGTAATAAAGCTGCATGCCACCATAGGCATAATCCCGCAAATCCCACAGGGATTCCTTTTTCAATATCCTGCCGCCCGCAAACAGCGGGTAACGATTCTCCATACTTTCGCCCACCTCCTGTTCTTTCAGCCACAACGCATCCAGTACCACAGGCGTGGTAAAGGAAAATACCGCTTTATTTCGTGCCATCATAAAAACTGTTTATCCAATTATCATTCTCAAAACAGTAAAACGCCGCCTTTCCCAAGTACAACTCATCCTGTCTCCGGCAGACAGGAACCACCTGATATCCCCACTCCTCCCGGCTTGCCCAGGCGAAGAACTTCACTTCCCCGTTCACGATGGTGTCCGTCTCCTCCTGCCGTATAAAGTGCCCGTATATCTCCTGGATTTCCTCGTTGGTCCGCAGGGTAAACTCTTCAGGCCGGCACTGGTACTGGAACCTGTACCGCTCCTGGCCGTCCCCGTCCTTTAGGTACATCTGCAGGGTCAGTTCCTCCAGGTTACGGGATATGCAGCCCGCCTGTTTCCAGTCCCCCGTGCCGTCAAGGAGAACCACCTCCCTGCCATTGTGGGTAAATGCCGTAACCTGATAGGGAATCACGGCATCCGCTTCCTCCATGAGCACCTCCACCATGCCCTGTCGTTTGTCACGCAGATATTTCAGCACGCCGTCCACACAGGTCATTTTCAGTTCATAATCCGCATTTTCTGTATTGGCACGCTTGCGGAAGTGGATCATCTTCCCTGGTACAAACTCCTTCAAAGCGTCTTTGAAGAGGTCAATCTTACAGGACTGTCCCGTCAGTTTTAAGAAGGAAAAGCTGTTCAATCTACCGTTTTCATACATCTCTTCCATGAACTTATGCAGAATGCCGTAAACCTCCCCCTCCAGCAGCAGTTCAATCTGGAAAATGTTAAAGGTCACATCCGGCAGTTCCTTTCTTGTCATGAGGCCTGCCTTTTCCCGGAAAGATATCTTCCATTTATCCAAGGGAATCCGGTATGTCTGCGGCTCCCCTCCCTTGGTCGTGCGCCCAGTACTGTTCTGGGGGTTCCTCCGGGACGGGTACACTGTACTGTCTTGAGGTTCCCTCTCGAACGGATACCCAGTACTGTCCTGGGGTTCCCTCCGGGACGGGAACCCTGTACTGTCCCAGGGTTCCCTCCGGGACGGGTACCCTGTACTGTCTTGAGGTTCCCTCTCGAACGGATACCCTGTACTGTCCCGGGGTTCCCTCCGGGACGGATGCCCTGCACTGCCCTGGGGTTCCCTCCGGGGCGGGCCCACCGTGATCTGCAGTCTGCCCACATGCCCATAAAAGGCTTTCTTCATCTGCTCTGCCAGCGCAAACAGGGTATAAAAATTATTCTTTACCTTATAGTAATCGCTGCGGTTGTAGCGCTCATACTCCACAAAACGTGTGGGCAGCAATTCCTCCGCCCGCTCATAAGCCGCATCCAGCCTCCTGTAGTATTCCTTGACCCCGTATTCATCCACAAACCTGTCCACATCCGTATCCATCTGGGCAAGCAGCTCCGCCGCTGAACTCTCCGGCAATGCGCCGCACCTGTGCAAAAGCTCTATTTTTAACAACTGCATGATCCGATAGGTCAGGTTGTTGCCTCCAAAGTCCGTATCCCCGTTCTCATAGGCTGTCTGCATCTCTATCTGATAGGAGGTCTTGTTGTCCCGTATTCGAAACCGATAGGAACACAGATCGGTAGTGCCGCCCCCGCAGTCCACCACCAAAGCCTCATAGCGCCTGCCGTCCACCATCTTTCCCTGGGCAATCATATTTGCCATGGTGTTATAGAGCACCGCCATACCCTCGTCCAGCATATCCTCCCCATTGATCCCGTACTCAGGCAGAATACTCTGGAACATTCTCCTGAACCGGTATTTCTGCTTTACCGGGCTGGAGATATGTACCTGCTTTACCCGGCACTTGAAGCGGTTCTCCGTCTCCTGTATAATATAGAGGAAGAAACGCCTGAGCAATTCCCCCCGGCTGACCCATCTGCGCCTGCCCTGCCGGTCCACAATCTCCTCTTCCTTCTCATAGTCACTGATCCAGCGCTTAATATCGTAAAAAACGCAGAAACCCTCGTCGATATAGCTGGCTGCCGCCAATTCCACGGCCTTCCTGCCAAATGCCAGCCGAAAATCCCCCTCCTCCACAGCCGTCACGCCGATCACACTGGGCAGGAGCATCTCATCCTTTCCCTCCCCGTCAAACAGGGTATAGTTCACCGCATTTTCCTTTAATCCCAGCACGCCTGCCATCCGTCCGATTTTTTCCATGTAGGCAGTGTCCAGGTATACGCCAGCCGTGGTATTCACCGAACCGAAGTCAATGGCCATGGGAAGAGACAGAGACACCGGCTCCCTCACCTGGAAATCCATCAGGGGAAGCTTCCAGATCCGCAGATGCTCCGGCACCACACTCTGCCTGCTCTGGTGCAGCCGGTACAGTTCCTCCGAGGTGCGCTTGTCCACACAATAGAGAACATACCCCTTGCGCTCCCCCTCGGATGCCTCCACGGCCGCAGGCTTTGTCAGGTACAGGTTCTCCATATCCCCCTGCTTCTGACGGACATGGAGTATAGTACACAGCTTCCCGCTCTCCGACATCACAAAAGCATTGGTATCCGCCAACTGCTTCCTGTAAGGGATGGTATAGGCATCGGCTCTTTTGATAGCCAGCCCCCTGTAGGCGATAAGAACGGAATTGCACCGCAGATTTTCTGCGTCCTGCTCCAGCAGCCTGCAAGCGGAAAACAACAGCTGGAGCCGTTCCATGCCTTCTTTGCCGGACTCCGGTATCAGAAGCTCCCGCTGTCTGCCAAAACTCCGCAGAATGACCCGAACCAACTCCTCCTTGTCCAGCGGGGCGACCACACCGTTCATTATTTTGTTTTTTCTGCAGATTTCGCGGAGTTGATAAGTTGTCATCAACTCCAAATCCGCCTTGTCATATAATGTCTTGTCATCCGCCAGCATTCCGGTTACTTTTCCTCTCTACACAGGTGTTCAAGCGCTTATCGTCAACCACATTAGTAATTCCACTTAAAGTCTTGAGAAAACTTTCGCATATTGTTTTCTAAAGAACTGAACATAAAAATTTCAATGTCGTTTACTACAGCAGATCCTAGATCAGCATAATCCTGTCCAGGATCATGGTTTCCTCCATATCCAGAATTCCAAAGTGGTTGTCATAAAACACTACCACTTCCTCATTGACGGGCAGAAAAGTGTCAATCAAAAATCCCACCCGCTTTCTTTCCTCCTCCGTCTCCCTCTTTCCCACATACAGGTAGAGCGCCTCCGCCCTGTCCCTGCCCTCATATA
Organism: uncultured Lachnospiraceae bacterium; assembly: GCA_947176785.1. Lineage (GTDB taxonomy): Bacteria > Bacillota > Clostridia > Lachnospirales > Lachnospiraceae > Acetatifactor. The sequence goes on along the minus strand of CAMWSA010000016.1, from coordinate 16,537 downwards.
CAATGGTATTTTCATATAATTCTGTCACCAGCTTTCGGAAAATCACCTTCCCATGGCCGGAGCGATACAGGGACAGCAGCGCGGCTGCGATCCGCCTCTGCCCGGCTTTGTCAAACAGGGAAAAAGCCTGGGCCGCCCGTTCCCCATATACTTTGTTAAGCAGATCCTCCCGCAGAAACCAGAGGTAATATTCCTGCCTGTGCATTCCCGAAAGCAGATCTGTCCGTGCCATGTAATGCAGGAGCACATCCAGAAAAAGCGTTCTCGTCTTCTCATATGCATGTAGATCCGGGGAAAACACCTCCGAGAAGATATCACCAAAACGGTACAGTGGATTCACACCGACTTCCGCATTCTCCAGGTCTATCGTATTCATTTCCGCAAAGGAGACCTCCACATAGGGACTGGGCTCCCTTTCGGGATAAAAACGCAGTTCCTCTTCTTCTATCCCGCTCTCCCCTGCTGCCAACAGCACTTCCCAAACATAATTCATACGAATCTACCCACACATTTATATTCATCCAGGAGCAATTGTACCTGAGAGATGACATACCGAAGCATATCCTCTGCATAGGCTTCCTCCCCTCCCTGCTTTTCAAAGGTAAGTTCCAGCATCCTCCTGGTCTCCATGGGAAACAGTTCCTCCCGAATAAACCAATTCATATCAGCCTGAAAACAGCCGGCCTGCTCCTGCTGCCTGACCTGACAGTCCGTCAGCCTGATCCATTCCTCCGCCCCCAGCCCCTCCACAATTCGGAATATCTCTGTACGGCTGTGAATCCCCTGTCCATAACGCTCTGTGAGATGATCTGCGAAGTATCCTTTCCCTGCATTTCCCAATATTCTGCCGTCATACCCATAGGATTCCGTGTCCAAATGCCCGCAAAACCGGCAGGCTCTCCAATTCTCAAAGGTCTCCTTATATGAAGTCATCAGTATTTTGTTGTTTTCATATCGAATACTTAATATATCCTCGTTGCCCTCCACCATATAGCCGCTTTCCCCGTCATAATCCCCCAGGTCCAGTTCGTGTTCATAATACTTCCCGTCCAGGCAGGGAACCATGAATTTCATACATTGGAAGGAAAACTGCTCCAGATTCCATAAAAGAATAGAATCCTGACTGACCAGTCCCTCCCATTCCCCGAAAGAAAGAATCCAATCTTCCACCTGCTCTTCCGTGTCCAAAAAATACACATCATAGAACCGTTCCAGGTCCCCCGTATTGACGGTTCGCCATGGAATTCGGTTATAGACAAAGAGCTTGTAGAGAGATTCCATGGCCCCATAGTAGTCTTCCGACCTGCGAATCCCAATTTGCCTGGTATTTCCCTCCAGATCCGTGGCATAAAAACAGGATGTCCGCTCAAAATCCTTTTTTTCGGCCTCATTTCCCCGAAAGTATATCCGCCTGCGCGTTGTCTCTTTCTGAATGTCCTGCTCACAGACAGGAAACCAGGTCCTGTTTGTGGAGTCAAAGTCCTGCCGCCTGATTGCCATGGTGTACACTGCAAAACGGCTGCCCGGTATCTCTATTTCCCTTTTTACGCGCTCCTCCAGCTTCCGGTAACGCTCTTCCATGATCTGGATTGCGGGCAACAGACCCTTTAGCAATGCTTCCCTTGCCACTCCCCGCTCATCCGTGTCTGATATCTCGGCAAGCCTCTGTTTTACATATGTCTCCATATCGAAGTCCTGATCCCGCATTCTTCTCTAACCCTCCGCAGCAGCCTTTTCCTGTCCCGTATTCTCTGCCCCGGTCAGGGCACCCATCAGTTCTGCCAGATTGGAAAGCCGCTCCACATCCGCATCGCTCCCCAGTTCCAGATACAGGTTTTTGGCCTGTAGGTAAAAGCTCTTGGCGCTCCAGTAATCACCGTTTCCCTGGGACAGCATTCCCTGCTGCTCCAGACCCTCAGCCGCCTTCCTTGTTTCCGCTTCCTCCGCAGCCTTCGCCGTCACGGACTCCAGCTTCTGTCTGGCATACTGTTCATTTGCGGAATCCTCAAGCTCCTGGTACTTTGTCATCGCCATCGTGTAATAGACCTCTGCGCCTGCAAAATCCCGCTCCAAGCATGCCTTGTCCCCGCTGGCCACCAATTCCGCGGCTGCCACTTCCTTCGCTGCCTGCTCACCGGCTGTCTGCCGGCTGGCGGCATCTGCCTCTGCCCACTGTGTGTAGAACTTTTCCAGGGCGGACATTGCCGCCTCCGTCCCTTCCGTATAATAGCTCGCGGCCGCAAGTTTTTTTGCCGCAAGATACTGCTTTTCCGCCTTTTCATATTCAGCCGTATCCAGCAGCATGTCCCCCAACGCAATATAGTCCGCCACGGAAAGGAAGTCGGCAATTTTGTCCAGCTTAGCCTCCATATAGGCTTCTCCGATGAAGTCCGCATAGCGGGTACGATCCATGGCACTTTTGTAATAATCCTGGGCTTCCTCATAGTTGCCTGCGGCATAGCTTTCGTCCGCAAGGAGTACGGTCTCAATTACAAACAGATATTCCTGCAGCCTGCCGCGCATTCCGCTGTCTTTCAGCTTGGCCGCCAGTTCCTCCGCCTTTTTGCACTCCTCCTGTGCCCGTATGAAATTACCGGTATTGATATATTCAACCGTGTTCGTAAAGTAAAAGTCCATATCAGCAATCCGACGTTGCTTTTGCAGATGCAGAAGGACACTGATACATACCACGGCAATAATGAATAAGGCCGCCAGTACCGAAAAAAGGATAATCTTCTTCCTCTTTTTGGCCTTTGCAGGGTCTACATATACCTTGTTGATAAAAACGGCGGCAAAGGTATAATTTTCCAGATTCCGGGGCTGTCTGGACAAAAGCAGTTCCTCCACATTGTCCAGGGAGTCCTGCACCTCGTTCCCCGCCTCGGAAAACACATCGTCCAGTTCCGCCTCGTCCAGGTTTTCCCATATTCCCCTTGTATAAAGAGTAATGATGTCCGTGTCCAGCAGCTTGATTTTTTTTGATACGTAGGGCTTTGCGCCTCCCTGGCCCAGATAGGCATACAGGTTGTTTCTCTCCGCATGCTCCTGTAGTGCGTCTCTGGCAGCCTTCTCCTGCTCCACAAACTCCTGTGCAAGGGACATGTCTTCCGTCTGCCGAAACACCCGCCCGCCACGGTACATGCGCATCCGGGTATTGCCCAGATAACCGTACCGGAAGCTTCGGTAATCTGTCAGAACGACCGTCAGGGAAGCCTCCTGCCTTTTATAGCTGTCCCGCCCGGTCAGGGCCTTGTCCGCTTCTGCAATCAGCCGCCGCATACACCGCCCTGACATGGCGGGACTTTCCTGAAAATGCAGGATTACCGTCTCGATGGCAAGCCTTGCGCTCTCCGTCCCCGGCAGGTCGGTAATGCCGTCCGCAATGACATAGCAGGCATATTCATCCAACTCCACAAAGCCGAAATAATCGCTGTTTTTTAATTTACTCCCTGCCTCTGACACAAAAGCGGCGCTGAAATCGCTGTTCTGCTTCCTCATAATAATCCCCATGCATATCGCAGGTGTCTTCTGCGATAAAGCTCTTTCCTCAACATAGTTCTCCTACCCTGAGCAGCACGATGCCGGCATTATCCTTATCCTCTGTCTTCCGGTTAATATGCTCAATCACGTCATATGCAAGCTGCTGACATCTTGCCGGTCTTTTCAGATATTCCTCCAGTTCTCTCCATTCCATACCCTCATAGATGCCATCGCTCATAAGCACCACCACATCATTCTTTTTCAGCTGTATCGGCGTGTCATAAAACTCTATGTCTTTGAAATGATCCTTGCCTATGTAATTGTATATGCGGTTCACATCCAGCAGAGCAAGCGCGTCTTCCCTGGTAATATCGCCGCTGTAATATTTATCCTGTGCCAGTACATTGATGGTGTGCCCGCTTCCCACGGGGATCAGTTCCCCGCTTCGCAGTACTGCCACCCTGACGTTTCCCACGATGGCGTAATACATCTGGGGATACTCTCCACAGACCGGGCTTTCCCGCAGCATGATGGCGCTTGCCACGGCGCTCCCCCTTCCGTCCTCAAAGAGCTTGAGCACCTCTCTGTTTGCCGTCTGGAAAGCCTTTTGGAAAAAATAAAACGGATGATCCAGCGCATTGTATTCCTGAAAGAGTTCCGCAAACACTTCCGTGACCTTCCGGGCGGCAATCTTTCCGCCCAATTCTTTTCCCATACCGTCCGCGAGAACTGCCAGAAGCCCCTCACTGCTCCTTACCACCTCATAGAAATCCTCCTGTACCTCCCTGCTTCCAATGGTCTTGCTGCAGCCAATTTCGCAGCGGCTCACCCGTCCCGCCACAGCCTGCATCAGTCGGATCAGCGCAAAAAACAGGAGAAATCCTGAGAATATCGCAAGGGCCAGGTATGGCACACTCATTTACTGTCCTCCCACATGAAATGCTCCCCACAAAAGGGGATAAACAAAAACTTGCTCGCCCCCATCTCAATCACATCATAGGGACTTAGACTCTGAGGCACATATACCGCCTCGTCATTCAGATATACCAGTCCGTTGCTGTCTCCGGGAAGCAGCATATTCTCCTGTTTCTTGGCATCGAACACAATGACGGCATGATTTCTTCTGTCTATCCTGTTATCCCCCAGAATCTGGATATCCATGTCGTCGGCACGCCCGATAAAGTTCTTGCCGTCCATGACCTTGTAGTCCTTGCCCTTCCTGGGACCGCTGATACACACAATCCAGCCGCATACCGGACGCTCTTCCTCCAGAAACAGCAGTTCCTCGATATCCTCCTGGGTTTTCTCCACATCCTTCTTTTCCCGTGTAGCTGTTTCTATGTTGCAGTACGGACATACCGTCCCGTATCTCCTGCCGGAAAAAAGATGCCCGTTCTGACAGCGAATCAAGTTGCCTTCCATATATATATCCGCCTTTCCGATTTATTCTGCTGCTAATTTGGTGAGTCCGATCAATAGGATATCGCCCTTTTCCACCTGGCAGGGCTGCGTTTTGGACACCTCATAAATCCTGCCATCCGGCTTTTGGATTCGGATTCCGTTTGTGCTGTCCAAATCCTCAATATACCACTGCCCTGCCGTATAGTTCAGCACCGCATGCTGCCTGTCCACCATTCCCCCGAAAGCCGTATTGGCCAGATTGATATCCACATCTTCCCTGCGGGTGTCTCTGCCGATCAGCAGAGAAATCTTTCCGGCAATATTCCATTCCGAGACAGCCTTGTTATCCTCATCCAACAGTACCAGTACATGGATGCCGTCCCGGGAATGCCGATTCCTCCTCCGATGCCTGCGGGGGCTGCCCTTCCTGTCCGTATCCACTATTGCGAGAATAAAAAACAGGCAGAAAAGAATACCTGTCACACCATATAATGCCACTCTGACCGTTTCCTGCTTCACATAGCAATAGCTTATAACCATGATTGCGACGGAAAAACTGCACACCATGATATCTGCCAACCTTTTCCCGTTCATCCCTGATATCCTTCCACCGATTCCTGTTCCCTCTTGCCCTTTTCAGGCTATTTAAAGCCCATAAACCGTTCAAACAATTCGCTGGTGTCTATGGGATTTCGTTTCGCTTCCTGTCTTTTCTTCTCCCCACTCTGTTCCCTGGAACTTTGGCCTTGTCCGGGCTGCACATTGACAAAAGAGAAGAAATCCGCAAACCCGCTTTCAAAATTCTCCGGCCTGACGGGCTGCCTGCCGGATGACGCTTTCTGTTTCGTGTCTGTGCCTGCTCTCTCCCGGTCATATTCTCTTCTCTTTTCCGCATCAGAGAGTACCGCATATGCCTCTGTGATCTGTTTGAAGCGTTCCTCCGCCTTTTTGTCGCCGGGATATGCGTCCGGGTGGCATTCCTTTGCCAGTTTTCTGTATGCCCTTTTGACAGCTTCCGTTCCCGCTGTTTCTGTCAGTCCCAAGATCTGGTAATAATTCATTTTGCCTTTTACCCTTACAACAAGTTAAAGCACACCCGCCCCGATGTTGCCGGAGCAGATGTGCCCAAACACTATTCTGCCGTATAGTTACCTTCTACAGCAACGCTACTGATCTTATCCTTTTTCTGCTTAAGCACCAGGGTAAAAGTGCCCGTGCCTTCCACATCCCCGAACTCTTCCTTGTAATCCACCACGAATGCATTGGGGAAGGAATATTTTCTCTCCATAATGCTTCCCGCAATATGCTCCACCGTCACCTTGCGGTAGCAGTCCGCCTTTTCCGCAGGCACCAGGGACCACAGTGCCAGCTTTCTGGTGCTGTCCGTCACGTCCCCGTCAAGAGCAGCCAGGATCTTGCCCGTGATAACCATGGTAGCTCCCACATCCTTTGTCCGCGCATTGGAATCCAGGGGGATGTCCGTAGTCATGGTGACACTCTTCACGCACTCTTTTGAGATCTCAAAACTCTCCAAACCTTCTACTTTTACCAAAAAAGACATCTTCCTTCTCCTCCTTATTCTTCGCCGTATCCGCCTTCAACCTTCACCGCACTGTTCTCATCCTTTTTCTGCTTGATATGCAGGTAAAAGGTGCCCACGCCGGTCTCATCGTCCAGATGCTCCTCATACTCCATGACAAATGCATTGGGGAACACGAATTTGCGCACTACCTGCCCGGCAGAGACTACTGTGATTTCCGCGTTGCGGTAACAGTCTGCCTGTTCGGAAGGAACCTGGGACCACTTGGATAATCCTAGGGTGCCATCCTCTCCGCTCCCACCTACCTTGAACAGCATCTTGCCTGTGATCTTGGCAGAAAGCCCGAAGTCCGTTGCCCTCGCATTGGAATCCTTTGCCGACTGGGAGCCGAAGACCACTGTCTGGATGGTCTTTTCATCCAACTCGATTTTTCCGTTCATTCCATTGATGCTAAGTCTGAAACCCATTGTATTTTCCTCCTTTTGTTTATAGGGTTTTATTTAGATAAATCAGCCCTCATTTGTCAGCCGATTCACCTCAACCTCAAGATTCTTTACATTGCCGTTGAACAGGATGTCCAGCGTGCAGTAACCTGTGGCCGCATCTACCGAGTGGCGGATATCGTCGCCGCTGCCAAGGATGGCATTGACACACTCTTTCTTCTCCAGCCAGCGGTTCTTCTGGCTGCTGGGCTTGTTGGAGAAAAATTCCGCAATACTCTCCTGCTTAAAATCACCTGTGGCGTGGCGCATGACACGTTCAATATAGCTTGTCACCTGGGTCTTGTAAATGGGTTCATAGCTCTTCCCATCGCTCAGCAGGTTCCTCGCCTTATAAACCATGATATTTTGGATGTTCATATCGCCCAGCACTGCATTTTCTGAAGAAAACACAAAGCCAAAATTTCTGCGGTTGATATCATTCTTTATCACATTGGTAAACCCTGTGATCTCCTTTGCCATGGTGGTGCGAATCTTCAGCGCATGATCTCCCGCCTCAATGTCAAACCGGACCCCGGGAAGACTGTCATCTACATTTTTCTTGAATACTTCCTTCAAATATTCCGGACTCTGGTATGCAGACACCAGCCCTGCTGCAACATAGGCGGCACCGATATATACGCCGTCGATCCACAGCTTCATGATGTCCTCCTTCTCCCCGGATAGCTCCGCTGTGTTCTGCTCCGTCACATGCATCCGCTTATCCAGAATCACCCCCGACTTGTCCTTGGGGATAATCGTGAAATTGGGGATGCAGGGGATTGCATATTCACTGAAGGATTTCCCGATCAGCGACTCACACTTGTTCTCATAAGCTTCGATGCCCTCCATCGCCATGGCATTGAAGGTAGTCCGGTCCCCTGTCTCATAGCTGAAGAAACACTGCACGGCATAATCTTTCAGCACATCCAGAATCCTGGCCAGGGACTCCACACTGTTTACATCCTCCTTGTCTACGTTCTCGTTCCCCTTGAAGCGCTCTCTGACCGCCTTCATCTTGGAATGGCTGTCCAGTGACACAGAGGGAAAAATGCCGTACCAGATGGTGTTTGCAAAATCATTTTTTGCATTCACGGAACTTAAGTATGTAATCAGCCTGGGAATGTTGCTGCTGCGCGCCAGCATCTCATTGCTGATATTGGTGATAATCATGGAAGGACGCATAGTCTTGATATTTTTGGGGAACTGCTCAAAGAAAGACCACACTCCCAGGATTTTCTCCACCAGAGGCTTTACAACCTTGATAAAATCGTCCTTGCTTGTTTTGTAAAACTCCAGATAGGAATTATAATTTGCCACTTCCTTTTCCACATCCACGGCGCTCTCCATGGTGGAAGCAAGCGGGCAGAACGTCCTCGTCACAAGGGACATCACATATTCGTTCCCATCCTCGTTAAGCGCTTTATAGTCATCCTCCAGCGCCGCAATCAGACCCGTGTTGGCATTATCGTCAAGCACTAAAAGCTCCTGCTTCTTCTCCTTGGGCGCTTCCAGAATTTTCAGTTCTCCATCCGCATCCATGCTCAAGACGCCTATTGCAAGAGGTGCGGCATCCTGGGATGCCTGCCTGTCCCCCAGAAGAAGCCTTGTCTTAATATCCACAATGGCAAGGGGCAGCATCGCCATCACGTTGTTATAGTTGGCGCTCGCTTCCTCAAACATTACATTCAGCTTATCTGCCAAATCCAGTTTCTGCGGATCGCCATCATCCAGTTTTGCATACTCGCCATAGGTATACTGTAATTCCTTCCTGTTCTGGCGAATGTCGTCCATCACCTTTTTGGGGGATATCATGTCCGTCAGCTTCTCAAACTGGAAATCCACATTAATTGTTCCCTGGGACCGTTTTGTCTCTACCAGAGTCATCAGCATTTTCAGGAAATCATTCTGCCGGTTTAGGTGGATTTCCGTGAGCAGGTCATCGGAGACACCCTCCGGCTTTTTCAGAGTATATAAAACCTTCTGGTTGTTGGCGTCAAAAAAGGAATAGACCACCGGCTCAAACTTCTCCAGGAACTCATCAAAACTCCTTACAAGAAGTGCCTCGTTCAGAGTCTTAATCTTGTCATCACTCAAACTGCTGATTCCCCTCACATCCCCGACCAGGGTCATAAGGTTTTGTTTTTCCGGGTTAATCTCCTCAAAGAGAATTGTCCGGTTTGTCTGGCTAATCGTATTCATTGCCATCACCTTTTCCTTTCGCTTGGTTTCATATTTTTGTAATGAATTTCCACTTCTACATCCCCGCCATTAAAGATCAACAGGAGTTTCTCATTGTAATGCAGAATACATTTCCGGTTCTGCAGGAGGATTTCCTTTCCGCAGACCACCGTCACATCCCCCTTGTTTTTCACACACAGGGTATGCTCAGCCCCTCCCTGGAACTGAATCTTGTCTGCGTCTGTGAGCAGCATATCCATATGGCATCTATCCTTCACCCATGCAAAGCTGAAGGGTTCCCTGCTTTCCCTCAGATATAGGTTCACACTTGCGGGAGGCATATCCTCCCCTGTGGGATTTTTCAGCATATAGACTACCAGCTGCCCCGAGAAGTCGTATCTTGGCGTTTCACTGATGCTTTGGGCTCCTGATGAAACCTTTGCGGAATCTCTTTTTTTTTTCGCCCTGAGGAGCAAAAGCAGCAGCAGAACAAAGATGAAGCATACGACAGCGATTATCGCATAGACCAGGACATATGGATCATTCTCCTCCTCTTCCATTTCCTGATAAGGCTTCTCAAGCCACAGCTTTCCTGCTGAGCCCGTACAAACCACCCTGCCTTCCAGTTGTTCAAGCCCTACCCGAACCTCCACCTCCTGCGAGGCTTCCACTGGATAAGGAATAACTGCCTTCCCCTGCTCTATGGTATAGTCAAGCTTCTTACCTTCTATGTAGATATTGACTTTTCCGATAGTATCAGGGTCTGCCAACAGGCTTTTTCCGGCTCTGTTTACTATTCCTACTATAACTTGAGGTTCTGGATTTTCCGCCGGACTGACTGCTTCCATGTCCACACTTAAGACATATTCCTGAGTCATATATAGATTGGTCCGTCCCTGCTCTTCCAGGGTATATCTCAGATTCACAGTATCCTCTAAGGGACCGTCCAGTTCTATAACTACAAAATGGGTTCCTCCAGTCGTCAGAAGCTCTTTACTCTGGCAGGATACCTGGACATCCTCTATAATGCTTTCCGAAGTCATCAAGATCCACACTTTTTCCGCCAGTGTATCCTGTAAAGAAAAATTATTCTCACTTGTAACCGTATCGGATGTTCCAATTACAATTCGCCCTATTCCAAGCTGTCCAAACAAATATTTTTCAGAAATTTTTGTAATAGCGTCATTGTCTGCCTTCTTATAAATATTACCGCCTGTAACCTGCGCTCCCCATTGAATTTGCTCCTCAAAACCATCCGGCTCAAACAGCAGCATATCTATGGCAACATTTTCTTTCCTGGCATGTTCTATTGCTTCACCAAAAAGGATTACGGCTTCCTCTGTATCCTGCTGTTTCTGCATACTGATCTCTCCGTCTGAGATCAGAAAGATTCTCCTTTCCTCAGTTTCGGTTGTTTCAAATTTCTCTAATGCCGATTGTATGGCCAGCCCAGTGTTAGTGTACCCTGAGGGCTTTACCTCCCGCAGTATTTCCAACTGCTCCCCAACAGGCTGCCCGAGTTCTGTACACATAACCACGTCCTGATTATATACCAGCACGGCAACCTCATAATTTGTGGGAAGCATTGCTGCGATAATCGCCACACTGTCAACTGCCTCCTGCCACCTGACCTGCGTCATGGAATGACTTCCGTCCACAATAAATATAACTTGTTTTCCTTTTTCTTCATGATCTGCCGCAGCTTGGGTGGAAATCACATTTGCTGATAAAAACATTAGTACGAAGCATATAAGGCACCTTAATTTGTTTAGCTTTAATTTTTTCATTCCTGACCTTTATTCTTCTCTGGTATATTATCTGACATTTTACCCCATTATTTTACAATATATTTCACCTACAAATCAATATGCCACTTTTATTGTATTGGTATTTAGTTTTAAATACTACTTTCACCATCGTTCAGGCGGAAAATCCTTGCATTTTCGAATCATCTATGCGAAGAAAGAACAGATACCTTCATATCTGTCCTTTTCCACCCCATCACAGCAGCCCCGTCCCGCTCATTCCCTGCGCTTTTTCTCAATAGGATTATAATAGAATTCCTTCATTTTCTCCTTAAATGCAGTACTTCTTCTCTGGGACAAAGGCAGCTTCACCCTGTTCGTCATAATAACCTCATAGCCGTCCAGTCTGGCAATTTGGTTCAGATTAACCAGTATCCCCCTGCTGCAAACCGCAAAGCCAAAGGGTTCCATCTTCTCCTCCACATCGCTAAGCACTCCCTGGTACAGATAGTCTCCCCTCTCTGTCACCGCCTTGATGGTTTTTCCGTTCTTCTGACATTCAAAATAAAGAATTTCTCTCACGGGCAGTCTGACCAGCTGCTTTTCATTCTCCGGTGGTATTCCCTTGATCTGCCCCAGGGATATCCATGTCTCCTGGGCATCCCCCCAGGCCGCCAGAAAATCTCTGATTTGTTCTTCCAGCATCGACTTTTCTATCGGTTTTTTCAGGCAGGCAAAGGCATGGGATCTGTTCACGGCATCCTCGCAGCATTGGCTTGACCGATAATGGTAGATGATCTTTGCGGCCCTGTTTCTGCAATGCAGCTTTTTCCCCATCCCGATTGCATCCTCACCGTTAAGTTCGGCATCCAGAAAAATCAGATCAAATAAAACCGGAGCCATCAACAGTTCCTCCCCTGTCTCATACACCTGGAGGTTGTAGCGAATAGTATATCTTCTCAGTACCTCTTCCACCTGGCTGCATATTTCCCGGGAATCCTCCCCTATATTGTCACAAATCGCTATTTGCAGCATGTCCTCCTCCTTAGTTTTTCAATCTTATAATATGTTTAAGAAAATGTATTTTAAGGCCACTTGCCTGTAATACCATATTGATTTTAGTATTTATTTTAATCCAAAATATATGATACCACGTCATACATCTTGTTTCAATATGATTATATAAAAATTAAATTTTTTACCTTCTCCACGATATTTATCCAATACGACCTAAAACAATGTTTGCTAATTGCTCCGCTGGCGCAGATGAGATTCCAGCCCCCGCAGAGCAGATGGTTTTTCAGTTCTCCCAAACTCCATTTTCCAATCAGCAAAAACCTTCATGGAGAACAGGTCAGCCCCAAACAAAAAAGGGCCCTGATGCCTCAGCACCAGAACCCTTACCCAATCAATTATTTATGCCTGTCCCACAGAACCGAACAGTTCCATCTTCTCCTTAACGGTAGCCTTGATGGCTTCTGCGCCGGGAGCCAGGAGTTTGCGGGGATCAAAGCCCTTGCCCTGCAAGTCCTTGCCCTCCTCCACATACTTTCTGGTGGCGGCGGCAAATGCCAGCTGGCATTCGGTGTTTACATTAATCTTGGCCACGCCCAGGGAGATAGCCTTTTTGATCATGTCAGCGGGAATGCCTGTGCCGCCGTGCAGCACCAGAGGCATGTCGCCGGTCTTTTGCTGGACGGCGTCCAGCGTCTCAAAGCTCAAGCCCTTCCAGTTCTCCGGATACTTGCCGTGGATATTGCCGATGCCTGCCGCCAGGAAGTCAATGCCCAGATCGGCGATGGCCTTGCACTCGTTGGGGTCGGCGCACTCTCCCATGCCCACCACGCCGTCTTCCTCGCCGCCAATGGAGCCAACCTCCGCCTCGATAGACAGGCCCTTGTCATGGGCAGCTTTCACCAGTTCGGTAGTCTTGGCCACATTCTCGTCGATGGCATAGTGGGAGCCGTCGAACATGATGGAAGAGAAGCCTGCCTCAATACACTTATAACAGCCCTCGAAGGAGCCATGATCCAGATGCAGCGCCACGGGCACAGTGATGTTCAGATCCTGTAACAGGCCGTTTACCATGCCTACCACTGCATGGTAGCCGCCCATATACTTGCCTGCGCCCTCGGATACCCCCAGGATTACGGGGCTGTTTAACTCCTGCGCGGTGAGCAGGATGGACTTGGTCCACTCCAGGTTATTGATGTTAAACTGGCCTACTGCATAGTGGCCGGCCTTTGCCTTTTTCAGCATCTCTGTTGCGGAAACTAACATAATATCTACCTCCATATATAGTTTTTTTGCGTAAGGCGGCTGTCCTGCAGGGCAGAGCCGCCAACGTCCTCTTACACGAAGTATAACCTATTTTTACCTAAATTGGAATATCTTTGTTAAAGAATCAGCAAAAATATTTTGCCCTCAATTCCGTTTTACCCGCATGGTGATGGCCCTGTGGCGGTTGTGGATTGTAACCTGCTCATGGCTGCCGCCGAATTCCCCGTCCAAAGTCCAGGCGATGGGTTCCCGACTCTCAATGGTCAGATGGCCGGTGCGGAAATAGAGCATACACTCCGCATTGATATCCCGGTTCAGCAAGGCCGCCACCACACTGTTAAGTTCCAGTGGATTCTTAGGTCTGCGGATTAACGTCACCTCAAAAACCCCGTCGTCCAGCACCACATTTTTGCCGGTAATCTGTTTGAATCCGCCTACCGACACCGAATTGGTGATCATTCCAAAAATAAATTCATCCTCCACCACCCGATCTTCATAACACACCTTCAGCGGATAACTGCGTATGGAAGACAGGCGTTTGACACCCTCCAGCAGATAGGCCATATGGCCCAATACGTTCTTCATGTCCTGATCCGTCTCATAGGACACCTCCGTAAAAAGGCCGAAAGCCGCAATATACACGAACACATCCTCGTTAAAGGCGCCCACATCACAGGGAAAGTCCTTTCCTGTCACCGTGATCTCCGCCGCCCGGAGCATATTCCTGGGCAGCCGCAGGCTGATGCCGAAATCATTGGTGCTGCCCGCCGGAATATAGCCGATGGGAATGTTCCTGCCGCTGGCCAGCATCCCCGTGACCACCTCGTCCAGGGTGCCGTCCCCGCCGCTGCAAACCACCAGTTCCGTCTCCGGGGCACAGTTCTTCACATAATCGCAGGCATCCCCTCTTTTGGTGGTGGGGCGCACCAGCGTCTCGTAGCCTCCCTGTTCCAGCAATTCCAGTATATCGGAAAGCTTGCTGCGGATCATGGCCTTACCCGCCTTGGGGTTGTAAACAAACAGCGCCCGCATCTTCATGCCCCGATCAGATAATTTTCAATGGCATCCAGCGCCGCTTCCTCATCCGTGCCCTCTGCCGTCACCGTCACCTGGTCGCCATTGTCCAGTCCCAGGCTCATCATCCCCATGATGCTCTTGGCATTGACCTTCTTTCCTGTGGATTCCAGATAAATCCTGCTCTCATACTTGCTTGCCACCTGCACCAGCATGGCCACGGGCCTGGCCTCCAGGCCATTCTGCAACTTGATTTCCACTGCCTTTTTCTTCATAATACTCCTCCTTAACGCTAATCTATTTCTTAAGCTTTTCCGCCAGCTCACTGAGCTTACAAAGCCTGTGGTTCACTCCTGATTTGCCCACCGGCGGCTCCAGATGCTCTCCCAGTTCCTTCAGAGGCGCATCCGGGTATTCCAGCCTCACCTCCGCCATATCCCGCAAAGCAGGCGGCAACTTTTGGAGGCCGTAATGCTCCCGCAGAAACAGAATATCCTCAATCTGTCTGCTGGCGGCATTCACCGTCTTGGTAATATTGGCCGTCTCGCAGTTGACCCTCCTGTTGATGGAATTGCGCATCTCCTTCAGAATCCGCAGATTCTCCAGCTTCATCAGCGCCACATGCGCTCCCATCACATTCAGCAGGTCCACGATCCCCGCCCCCTCCTTGATGTAAACCACATGATATTTCTTGCGAAGCACAATCTTAGCCTCTATATCAAACTGCTGAATCACCTGCCGCAGCTGCCTGGCCTTGGACTCCCGGCTACAGACAAACTCCAGGTGGTATCCCTTCTCCGGGTCGCTGATGGAACCCGTACACAGAAAGGCCCCACGCAAAAATGCTCTGCGGCAACAGGATTTTTGGAGCAGCCGGGGGTTCGCAGGCTCCTGCAAACTGCCGAAATTACGGTAAAAATCCTGCATTTGCTCCTCTGTGAGCCTCACATTCTTTTCTATATTATATGTTTTTTCTAATAAAGTAAAGCCTTTTCTTAAGACAACTTCATTTTCCAGCTGGAAACCTATGGTATACAGGCCCCCGCTGTCCCTTCCGTACTGCCCGGAAAAACTCATCATAGCCGCCAGTTCCGCCATCTGGCAGTGACTGGGGCCGCCGATATGCCCGGCAAGTTCCTCCTTTACCTCCCTTGAGAAAGACACTTCCATCCTCCTATATATAGTCGCTGCACGACGGCACTTACGGGTAAAACCCTATCGGCGCACCCCTTTTAGAAGCAGCTTTTCTTTGTATGGGATCTCATGAAAGCCGCTCTCGTGCGCCTTCACGGCTTTGCCTGCCAGCAATCATTTTGAGGATCTTATTATACCCACGAACAGTCAGGTTTTCATTCCTATACGTCGGCATGCTGTCTGATTATGCAACATATGACGTGAAAAATGGGAAATCTTCGTGTTCGCCGGTTTAAGTTCCACTGTTATTCACGTCACGGTGATGCAAAATCACCCCATAACTGCCCTGCTCCTTCAGCCGCCGGAAAAGAACATTGGCCAGTGTCACACTGCGGTGTTTTCCGCCGGTACAGCCGATGGCGATCACCAGCCGGTACTTTCCCTCCTTCACATAGTTGGGGATCAAAAACCTGATCATATCCTCCAGCTTGTCCATGAAGACATGGGACTCTTCATAGCCCATCACATAGTCCTGGACCGCCTGATCATTGCCGGTTTTATGCTTCAACTCGTCGATATAAAAGGGATTGGGCAAAAACCTTACATCAAATACCAGGTCCGCATCCGCCGGAATACCGTTCTTAAACCCAAATGACATAACTGTCACCATAAGGCTGTTATAGGCTTCATTGTTCACGAAGATCCGGTCCAGTTCCTCCTTCAGTTCCCTGGTAAGCAGGCTGGTTGTGTCAATCACATAGTCCGCCTGTCCGCGGATCTTCTCAAGCACCCTGCGCTCCTGGCGCACACCATCCTCAATTCGGCCCTCTGCGGCCAGAGGATGCAGACGTCTGCTCTCCTTATATCGCTTGATCAGCACATCGTCCCCAGCCTCCATAAACAGGATCTCCACATTATATTCCCTGTTTTTAAGTCCCTGCAGAACCTTGGTGGCATCCTCAAAGCTCTGATCCGCCCGCACGTCCAGTCCCAGCGCAACCTTGGTGATCTCGCTGCCCGGCATGGTGATCAATTCCGCGAATTTACGCACCAATGTCACGGGCAGGTTATCCACACAGTAATATCCCGCATCCTCCAGCATCTTCAGTGCGGTACGCTTTCCGCCGCCGCTCATTCCCGTCACTACCACAAAGCGCATCTTTTGTCCGCTCCTTCCCTGCTCTCAGCCGCTTCTTCCAAGCTTTCCTCTGCCCGCATATCGCTGGCCTCGCCTGCGATATTGCACCAATCAGTATTTGGAAGTTCTACTTCCAAACTTACCT
>CAMWSA010000015.1 GCA_947176785.1 uncultured Lachnospiraceae bacterium | reverse complement strand
CCTTAAGCCCATAGTAATAGAAAAAACGCATGTCCGACTGCATCTGCAGGGCGATCATCCGCTGCTCTTCCGGGTCCGTATACTGCCGGTAATACGCATTCTCCTGAAAATCGGGAAAAGCCTCCCGGATCCCCCGGCCCAGGTCTTTCACAAAAGACAGCCGCCTGTGGGGGCATCCCAGCATATAAGAAAACAGCGTCACCGCATAGTACAGTTCCGTGAACCGGTACTGGATCTCCGGGTAATACTCCTCCAGAAATCCCCGCTCCCGGCACAGCCGCAGCATCAGCTGCGCCGCCTGCATCCGGTCCCGGCATTTCTCCTCGGACACATGATGCACCGTGGAGGTCTGGTGCTGATAATAGTAGTACATCGGTTCCTCCACCCTCTCAAAATGGGTAAAGTACAGAGACCACACCGGCCCTGCGCAATTGTCCTCATAGAAAATCCCCTCGGGGAAATCCAGATGATTGTCCGCGATCACCCGGCGCTTATAGATCTTGACGACCATACTGCCGGAGCGCACGATCAGTTTCCCGTGTCTCTCCCGGTCCAGCACCCCGGTCTGCTCCGCAGAGTTGTTTTGCACCACCTGCCCCACCTCATAAGTATGGGAATTGACCAGGTTGTAGTCACAGCCCACCACATCCGCGCCGGTCTCCTCCGCCCGCTTCAACAGCTTTTCATAATAGTCCGGCGTCACCCAGTCGTCGCTGTCGATAAAACCGATCCACTCCCCTTCGGCGGCCTTGAGCCCTGTATTCTTGGCACCTCCCTGCCGTCTGTTCACCTCATGGGCCAACACCCGCACCTTATCCGGGTATTTTTCTTCATATTCCCGCAAAATCTCCAGCGAGCGATCCGTGGAGGCATCATCCACCGCAATGATCTCATAGTCCGATATGGTCTGGTTTAGCAAGCTGTCCAGACAAAACTGCAATTTTCCCTCTGCCGCCATATTGTAAACCGGCACAATCACACTCAATTTCACAGAATACCCCCCTTCGGCTTTCCGTCCTGTTATACTCATGAACGGGTAGATTTTCCTTCCCGCAGGTCACACGCTGCCCGATTATGCAGTATGGGACGTGCAGGAATTGGAAAATCTCAGCGCCCGTTAGTATAACTCTATTCGGAGGTTATGCTTCCAGGCTTCCCCTCTCCACCACGGCCCTGCCGTCCTGCACCCGGTACACCAGGTCACATTTCTCGATGGTCTGGAGCCTGTGGGCAATGATAATCAGGGTTTTGCGGCCCTGGAAACGGTTGATGGACTCCATGATGGCCGCCTCGGTGTCGTTGTCCAGCGCCGAAGTGGCCTCGTCCAGGATCAGCACCTCCGGGTCATGGTACAGCGCCCTGGCAATGCCGATGCGCTGCCGCTGGCCGCCGGACAAGCGGATGCCCCGCTCGCCGATGCTGGTCTCCAGCCCCTCGGGCAGCGTCTTAATAAATTCATCCAGCTGGGCCTCCCGGAGGGCCTCCCACAGCCTGTCCTCGTCAATCCGCTCCTCCGGTATGCCAAAACACACATTCCTGCGGATGGTGTCGTCCAACATAAAAATCATCTGGGGAATATAGCCCACATTTTTCAGCCAGGCCCGGTAGTGGGTCATCACATCCACGCCGTCCGCCGTGATCTGTCCCTCCTGTACCTTAAGCAGCCCCAGCAGAATGTCCACCACCGTGCTTTTGCCCGCGCCGGAGGTCCCCACAATCCCCACGCTTTTGCCGATGGGAACCGTCAGATCCGCATGGTCAAAAATTCTCTTCTCCGTGCCCGGATAGGCGTAGACAATTCCCTTTAAGTCGATGCGCTCCCGCACCGGCAGCTTTTCGTCCGTGTCCGTGGCATAACTCATATCCACATTCTCCCCGCTGATCTCCTCCTGCAGGTCATCGCTCACCGCCATCAGGAAAGGCTCACAGAACGCAATCTTGTTCATCTGGTTGTTGATGCGGTTGACGCAGGGCAGCAGGGCTATGGCCGCCGCCGCAAAGGCCGTCAGCGTCGTCACCATGTCCGCACTGCTGACACCGTTTGCCATCATATAGATGACATAGCCAATCATACAGGCCACACACACCGTCTCGATCAGCAGCTTGGGCGTCTGGCTGTACAGGTCATTTTTCCGGGCGGCACTGACATAGCCGTTTCCATAGGCCAGATACTGGTCTACAAAATACTGCTCCTTGCAGGAAATCTTGATCTCCTTGACGCCCTGCACCGTCTGGGAAATCCATTTCAGCAGGCCGCTGTAGCAGTCCTGATGCTGGCCCGCCGCTTTCTGCAGCGCCGGCTTCAGCACACATTTGATGGATAGCAGCAGCAAGATCATCACCATGGCCAGAAGAATTGTCATCACCGCGTCCTTAATCAGCAAAAACCCCACCAGGAACACAAACACAATGCCATCGGAGGCCAGCTGCAGCAGCGCCAGAATCAATGCGTACATATTGTTCACATTGGCCGTGATATTCCGCTGGATCACCGCCGTATCCGCATTCAGATAATATTCATAACTCCGGCGCAGATAGTTGCGCATCATCCGCTCGGAGGTGCGGAACTGATTGGAATAGACAAATGCCAGCGTGGCTCTCTGCTCGAAGAAGAGGAACACATTTTTAAGGATATAGACCAACACCAGCCCCAACATGACCATCACGGAAAAGCGGGTCTCCGAGCCGTTCCCCAGCAGCAAATACGCCTCATGGAGCATGCCTGGCTTGTGGAATGCCTCGCTGTCCATGACAGTCTGCACCACGGACAGGATCATCCCCACCCCCAGGGTCTGCAGGCCCGCACTGATCACCATCAGCACCACCAGCCCCCCCATGGCGCTTTTCTGGGCTTTATCCAATAATATATTCAGCTTCTTCAGAATACGTCCCATTTATCTACACTCTCGTTCCTGCCCGATCCCCTGTCTCAGGGTGGCATATTGCTGCCCCAGGCTGTATACCATCGGCCTGTTTCCGGCCGTCCGCGCTTTCTCATATCTGCTCATTCTGCCTGTGTATCAGCGGGTCCTCGTACTTATCCATAAAAGCCTCCCCCAGCCGCACTTTCTCGTCCGCAAATTGGATAGCCCCCACCTCTGTCAGCACCGCCACCACCTTTTTAAAACGAAGCCCCGGAAAAAAGTTCAGCATCTCCATGGGCACCGTGGCGTCAAACTGGGGATACTCCGCAAACAAGGTCCGGTAGTCCAGATTGTCCCTGGGATGGGGCTTTAAAAAAATCTTCCCCTCCGGCTCAAACATGGCGATGATATCCCGGAAGATCCGCTCACGGATATCCAGGCTGCAAAGAGGGTCTGTCAGAATCAAAATCCCTTCCTGCCTTATAACGCCCTCTTCCCCCTGCTCATACAGCTGTGCCCGCAGGCTCTCCATATCCCTCACAAAGGCCCGGAGAATGAGCTCCTTGTCCTCCTGTGCCAGCCCCTCCACCAATGCCCGGCGGGACTGTTCGATATACTTTCGGTAAGGATATTTCAGCAGGGAAATATCATTGACCTCCATATCCATACAGTATTTCCCATATCCGTTCTGGATAAAAATAAGATTGCACCTCTCGGACAGAAATGCCTTCAGCCCAAAATGCCCCCTGTTGTCATATCTGGCGGCATCGCAATTCTTCAGGCAGTTCAGCCCATCCTCCAGCGCATGATAAGGAAGCCTATACACATTCAGATAATAACCGATGGGATCAGAATCGCTGTACACATAGATGTCGCCATACTCTTTCAGGTTCACGGGAATCGTGGGAGCCAGGACATGGGCGAACCTCCTGGTAAATATCACCCTGTTGACCAGATTCTTTACCAGGTTTCCCGTATCCTGCCGGTATTTCGCCAGTTCCGGAAAAGCCGTTTCCCGCTTTTCGTCAAATTCCACCACAGCCTCAAACAGCCCTGTGGCCTCCACCCGGTCCTTCAGATGCTCAAAATCTATGGACAGGCTGCTGAGAACCAGGGTGGCCTGCCCTCTCTGCCCTTTCGGGCGGTTTAGCTCTTTTAAAAATGTCACATATACATGATAGTAAGTGTGGCAGATGTAAATACGTTCTTTCATAAAAGAAAGCCCTCGCTTTCTACTCTTTGTCAGGGCACCCTCCTGTTTTATCCAAAATAAAATCAACCATTTCCCCGACATTCTTCATGGCGTTGACCTCATCAATGTTAAATTTCACATGAAATTGATCCTGGATGGCCACCACAAGATTAATCTGTTCAAAACTGTCCCAATCCTTAATATCCGCAGACGATGTGTCGTCACGCAACGAGATCTCCTCGTCATCAAAATTATTTCGGAAAATTGTATTCAGTGTTTCAAATACCTCCGCCCGTGTCATTTTCTACCTCCACTTGAATATATTTATTCCGGCTTACATAGGAATCGTCCACAATAAACGACCAGGAACTGCCCTTCTCGCTCTCCGAAATCTTAGAAAATCCCATGGCCTGATAAAAATTCTCTACCATACCATTTTTCGCGGTGGGGTAATAATATCCTCTGATTTCTGAAATCCCGGCTTTCCGGCAGCGCTGTACAAGAACATCCATCATGGCAAATTCCATATCTCTTTTCAGGACTCGGCAGCTCATCAGCCACAACTCCATATGGCAGATCCCGTCTTCCAGCTTTCCGATACAGACGGACACGACACCATTATCTCCGAATTGATCCTGCAGCTTCCCATAGAGCGTAATATAATTCCTGCTTTGAGCCCTGTCCTCTATCTCTCCCTGGGTATATCTTTTTGTCGTCAGGTTAAACTGATTACTTTTGTTTGTAAGCTGGGCAATCCTCGCCATATATACCGCTTCAAACGGCTTAATGGTTGCCTTCATGCCCAGGGCCCGCAGATACTCTCCGTAATCCGAAAAACCTGCCTGCACTTTCGACCGTTTAGCGTTCTCCCGATACATATCATTTCTTTTTATATCGTCCGGAGAAAAATAAGTTGCCTCAAAGAATCCGTTCCTGTCTATATTGTGAATGTATTCATGTGATTCACCGATTTCCGGCGCGCTCACTCCCGGGAACTGCTGTGTAACTATGTGGCGCTCCGCCGGGTTGTCGTCAATAAACACAAGACTTTCCGGCAAAAGCTTCAGCGCCTGCGCTATATCAGCAAAATTCCTGTCTTTCGGCTCCCAGTTTGCCCTTATTTCAATAAAATCTTCCACCGATAGCTTACTGTCGGGATGCCGCAGTCCGCTCACAGCGTTTTCTTCGTCATTTTTCGAATCTATATTCAGCAGGACCCCCAATTGTTTTTGCGCCTTGATATATTGCTGAAATTCTGAATACACCTGCCCCGCCGACGTCTCCGGGCCGATTTCTATATTTTCCGCCCCGTCATCGCCCACAATTCCGCCCCATAATGTCTGATCAAGATCCAGGACCAATCCCTTCTTGTTTTTTCCGAATATTGATTTGATGATATTGGCAACATTGAAAGACAGATATGGTATTGCGTTTACATTTAACGCGTACTTATACATATGCCAATAAAACGGGTCACTCCATTCTTTCAGGCCGTAGTCCGCCGAAATATAGTTGATATCACAGATAAAGAAGTCGTCATGGTTCCGTGCATATGCGTAAAACCCTGCATTCAGCCGTGAAAGGAAATTTACCGCCCCATGTATGTCCGACGCATCCCTGTTGCCAAGCAAACGATACATCGGCATTTCGAAATTGTTCTGGATGATCGGGCAGCGGTATGTCCCCGAGATGTGATCCCATATTGCAGCAAATTTTTGTATTTGCTCTTCCAAAAGCAAATCTACCGTTTCCTCCGCATCCGCCAGCCCCGGAAACGCTGCCACGTTCCGATTTGTGGTGTGGATGTAAATGAGATCCGGATGAAAATCCGCCAGCTTCTCATTGGGGAACACGGCATCTTCGTAATACATCCCATATTCCGATTCATAAAAAGACGCCCTGATTCCATGGTTCAAAAGAAACAACTCCAGGATCTGCACGATATTGGCCGTCGTTGAACCGCCAAGGACAGCAATCTTTTTTTCCACAAAATGTTCGTTTTCCGCCAGCAGACTCTTCCGTATTTTCCTTCTGTTGGAAAGAATCCAGGCAGCATCGAACGGATATTCAAGTTCTCTCATAATAATATTCCGTCATAATTCAATGCCCTTAACCTCATAGGGGACCGCAGGGGCATTATCCCAGTTCAATCCGCCGCCGGAAAAGGTTAATGTGTTTTTTCCTTCATTATTTACCATATCATCCCGAATAACCGGATAACTCTCCGCCAAATCCACAACCGTAAGGAGGTTGCCGTTCCATTCAACCGCTTTTGCAACGCCCTTTTCCATGAGCCAGCGGTTGCAAATGCCGCATCCCGACTCAACCTTCAGGTCGCGGACATACATGGAATACATCCTCGTTTCCCTGATCCCGTTTTCATCCGTATACTCCCCAAAGAAATATTTCGGATGTCTGTACGGGACCGAAACCTCCTGTTCAATATAATGCCCAAAGGTCAGGCCCTGATATGCTTCAATATTGAACAGAAGCTGCTTGGCCCGGCTGGCCTGTAGATAATAAAATGGTGAGGAGCGGCTCCATGCGTCCTGATTGTCCAGTGATTTAAGATATCCCGCATCCTTTCCCCAGACCATGAATGAATACATGGGATGTCTTGTCCTGACGAAATCACTCCGGTTCTCCAGCACCCAGTTTGACAGAGTTCCCACCTCACCCTTCGTCTTTTTATAATCAAAACCATTGCCGCGGCACCAGTCCCAGGAAAAAACAGGAAACAAAAGCGTCCCTTTTTCCGTTACCGCCTGCTGAAAAATATTGATCAGCCCATCAAGGGCTTTATTCCTGTCCGCCCTGGTTTTGACATTATGCTCCGTCGCCAGATTAAAGAGGAACGTTTTTACATCCGAAGAGACATATAAAATATCTCCCCCGGCAATTCCAACCTCCCGCAAAGCTTGTATAAGTTCTCCGCCTGTTTTCTCACAAAGCATGGCTATCCCCTTATCAATCCGTTTTCTAAAAGCTTTTTCACAATCGGTATCAAATCAGAAGGAGCGACACCGATCCTTCCGCTGATGTCGAATAAATCATTTCTCCCGTCCGCATAGGCAATCAGATCAACCATGGACTTAATTTCGTCATAACTCCCCTTCTGGCTGATTGTCGGATATAATCCCCGTCTTCCCAACTGCGGCTCACCCAGTACCGTCACCCGGTACTTTCTGTTACTCTCCATTGAGTCAATCCACTGCACCATTGTCTCGTAACTGCCCTGAAGCCCGGCGGGGGATATCAACCCCATATGATCGGCAGATGTATGATATTCCGGAAACTCTCCATATTTTGTCCTGCAAAAGCCGACCACCGGAAGATCAATCCCCGGCGCGTTATATTGCCTCTCATCGGACCCGCGCTTCAAATAGGAATACGTTGTATATCTGGCTTTCGCAGACAGGATACACTTCAGGGACTTATCTGCAATCGTGTCCGCATATCTTGATTCAATGATGGAATAGTCCCTGTCGTCTCCCACACAGGAAAGCACAACCCCGGCAACAAGCTTGTCCCGCAGATGGTCCAGATTCCGGCTCAGGTATGTGATGGAGCCAATGGTTTCCGGATTCAGCACAAAACGGTATGTGTATCGGTGCCCTTTCAGGGAATTTACATATTTCATCAGCGCCGCAAGGACAACGGGACCGGAGCATTCGTTGTTAGCCATTGACGGATGGCATGTATAACTCGACAAAAGCAATTCCTCATCCGTCTCTCCCGGCATGACAACCTCCGCATAGGTCAGGCTTCCGTCGGTCAGTTCGCTGTCAATATAGATATGATATTCGCCGTCCTCCAGCGAGGCTAATTGATCCGCACTCATGCAGAAACCGTACCGTTCCCTGTAGTAGGATGTAACATAGGGAATTACGGAGGGCTGATCAGGCTGCGTATGGACGCATTCCTTCAGTTCGTCAAGGCTTACCCACCGGTCTACGGGAGTTGAGTAACCCATAACATGCAGATTGTTATCCTTCATGTCGATAATCCTCTTCCCCTGCCGGTTCTCAATATAAGCCGAACGAATGACCCATTCCTTGGGAACGGTCCAGTCAAAGACCTGCGTGCCCGACGGGACCTCATGCATGACAAGCTTAATCCCGTCCTGTCCGACATATTGAGATATAAGCTCCAGGGTCCTCCTCACGCCGTCGCCCGTAATGCTTCTGCAGATCGGGAAAATCTCATCTGCCAGATCATACATTTCCTGACCAAGATACCGAATCGCTTCCATTCCCCTTCTCCTCTCTCAGCCCGCCGGCCCCGTTGCCTGTCCGCTTCTCCGGCTGGATATCCAGTTGCCGGAACCTCGTCCCGCATGTGCAGGGCCGGTTTGCCTTCTGCTTCTCCGGCTGGATATCCAGCTGCCGGAACCTTGTCCCCCGTGCGCAGGGCCGGTTTGCCGTTCCGCTTCCGCACCGGCGCATAGTACACGTTCCCGAAGCCCCTTGCTATAACAGATAAAATGATACATTGCGTCAAAATATTTGTCAATACTCAGCTGGAAAAACCTGTATCCCCGGCATCCTCCGTCCGGCAGCGCCGCCGGATGGACGGGCCTGCCTGCTCTCTGGCAAATCATAACATATCCATATCTTAATTGCAATATGTGTTTTCGTATTTGATTCGTATGCTGGGATTATTGCGGCATCACACAATCGGGCAACGTGTGCCGCGGGGAAAGAAAAATCTCAGCGCTGTCTTTTACACACGCAAAAATACACCCTATATTTAACTGTTGCATATTACAGTTCTGTCCTTTATAATAATTTGCATAAACGCAGATCGGAGGCAATTATGAAAAAGCTATGCAAGATCGGCGATGGCATTTATTGGACCGGACTCAGGGCAGTGCAGCTTCTGACCCTGCTGCTGGCGGGAATCCTTACCGTTTGCAGCCTGTTTTGGGGCTATTATGCGGAGGACATGACCACCCAGGAATCCATCGCCCACCGTGAACCCCTATTACTCCATCTGGCGGGCCTGGCAGTCCTGCTTTTTTTATTGTTCCTGCTGCTGAAGTTCTGCCGCCCCACAGGCAGACGCATGTCCTTTCTCCTGGCTCTCACCCTGGGCTGGGTATGCTTCTGGGGGTTTTTATTGGTATTCTGTGGAAGAAGCATACCCACCGCCGATTCCGCCAGTGTATATACCATTGCCCAGGCACTGGCCTCCGGCCAGATGGGCGTGATTCACCCCACGGATTCCTACCTGTCCTATTATCCCCAGCAGGTGGGGCTGGTTTTCTTTTATGAAATCGTTATCCGGCTGTGGAACCTGCTGCCCATCCCCTATGCCGCTCACTATATTATACAGTGCATCAATGTGGGACTGGCCTGTGCCACTGTATTTTTCCAGTACAAAACCACCTGCCTGCTGTCCCATGGCAGCGACCGTGCGGCGGCCTGCTATCTGTTCCTTGCCATGCTGAATGCCCCGCTGGTTTTCTATACCTCTTTTGTCTATGGGGAAATTCCCTCCTTCGCCTTTCTCAGCGGGGGGATCTGTCTGCTGCTGAAATATTTCGGGGGAGAAAAATTGTCTTCCCGCCGCAAATTCCTGTGCCTGGCAGGCAGTCTTCTGATGCTGACGCTTGGAGTGGCGCTGCGCAAGAACTCCCTTGTGGTGGTGATCGCCGCCGTCATCGTCATCATCTGGGAATGTCTGCGGCAGCGCAAGGCTTTGCTTCTGCTGTACGCCGCCCTGTTGGCTGCCAGCTGTCTCACCATCCTGCCCGCCATCCGACAGCTGTATGAATACCGGGCCGGGAATGTGTTGAGTACCGGGGTTCCCGCCATCTCCTATGTGGCCATGGGCATGCAGGAGTCCAGCCGGGGAAACGGCTGGTACAACGGTTTTAACTTCAATACATACGAAAAAAGCCATCTGGATACAGCTCTCACCGTCCGGGAAAGCGAAACCGCCATCCAGGCGTCCCTGTCCGCTTTCCGCGCATCCCCCGGCTTCGCCTTCCGCTTTTACAAGGATAAGTTTCTATCCCAATGGACGGATGGCAGCTATTTTTGCCGACAGGCCACGCTGATCCACACCGATGCCCGCCGGCAGTTCGTGGAGGAGTTGTATACCGGCGGACTGGCAACCCCCTTTATTCATTATTGTAATATCTACCAGTTGCTGGTCTATGGCAGTTCTCTGGTATGCCTGCTGACTGTCCTGCTCCGCCGCAAGACGAGGGAGGCAGCCCCTGACTCCGCTGCCGGGCTGCCGTTCTATGTGGGGGTTATAGCCGTGCTGGGGGGATTCCTGTTCCATATGATATGGGAGGCCAACTCCCGCTATATCCTCCCCTATTTCCTTATCCTGCTGCCCTACGCCGCCCAGGGACTGGGAAATCTGGCCGCCTTACAGCCCCTGGCGGGCACACCGCTTCAGAGGGATAAACATTCCTGAGAGAACCGCCGGAAAATAGTCTCACATGGGTTACCTGTGCCGCGAATACTATTGCGCTCCGCATTGGGGTATGCTATACTAACAAGCGCTAAGATTTTCCAATTCCCGCACGCCCCCTACTGCATAACCGGGCAATATGGGGCGCGCAGGAAGGAAAATCTAACCGCTCGTGAGTATAACAAGCGCTAAGATCTTCCAATTCCCGCACGCCTTATGCTGCATAACCGGGCAGCATATATACGATTTATGATCGACCAGACCGAAAAGAGAGGTATCACAGATGGAAAAACCGGCGATTTGCGGCGGTGCCCCCGTCCGCACCACACCCTTAAGCTATGGGAGGCAATTTATTGACGCCCAGGACATCCGGGCCGTGACAGACACTTTAAAAAGCGATTATCTGACCTGCGGCCCCCGCATCACGCAGCTGGAGGAAACGCTCTGCGCCGTCACCGGAGCCAAATACTGTGTGGCGGTCAGCAACGGCACCGCGGCGCTGCATATCGCGGCCTTGGCCGTCGGCATCGGGCCGGGGGACGAGGTGATCACCACCCCCATCACCTTTGCCGCCAGCGCCAACTGCGCCCTGTACTGCGGCGCAAAGCCCGTGTTTGCTGATATCAATCCTGAAACCTACAACATTGATCCCGCCTCCATACGGGCCTGCATTACCCCCCGGACCAAAGCGGTGGTGGCTGTGGACTTCACAGGCCAGGCGGTGGAGTTGGACGAAATCCGCGCCATATGCCGGGAGCATCACCTGACACTGATTGAGGATGCCGCCCACTCCATCGGTACCCGCTACAATGGCCGGCCCATCGGCAGCCTGGCGGACATGACCACCTTCAGCTTCCACCCGGTCAAGACCGTGACCGCAGGCGAGGGCGGCGCAGTGACCACCAACAGCAGAGAACTCTACGACAAGCTGGTTCTGCTCCACGCCCACGGCATCACCCGTGACCGCAGTCGGATGGTACACCCCACGGACGATCCCTGGTACAACGAGCAGGCAGGTTATGGCTACAACTACCGCCTGACGGAAATCCAGGCCGCGCTGCTGATCAGCCAGTTAAGCAAGCTGGAACTGTTCTCCGCACGCCGCAAAGAGATTGTAGCCCGATATGACGACGCATTCTCCCAAATCCCCCAGCTGCAGGTGCAGCGGGAGATCCCTCAGTCCGACACCACCCGCCACCTGTATATCCTGCGGCTTCGCAGTGAGATGTTAAGCTGCACCCGAAGAGAGTTCTTTGACGCACTGGGGGCGGAGGGCATTCACTCCCAGGTCCACTACATGCCGGTATACTGGCACTCCTACTATGAAAGCCTGGGCTATGAAAGGGGCCTGTGCCCCGAGGCGGAGCGCTACTACCGGGAGGTTATGAGCCTGCCCCTGTACTATTCCCTGACGGACCAGGATGTGGATGATGTGATTCATATTGTGAAAAAGCTCATTGCATACTATACAAAATAGGATTTGCATTGGAAGTGGAGTTGCCCTTGCCGGAATGGGCAGAGATGTTTTGGAATACAGGTACGGATGTTTTTGCGGAAAAAGTTTGGATAGGGATTTAGGGAAGCGGGGCCGGGCGGATATCCAACGGCACATCATATGCAAAGCCCGCATATGTCAGCGTGTCGGGGAAATCAGTTCCCGCAGCAGCCCCAGCACTCCCATCCCCATGTTGAATCTGCTTGTCTCATTGGGATGAATCTCATCCTGAAGATAATCGGTATAATTATCCTGATCAATCCCCAGCCCCGCATAAAAGTCCAGCATCGGAAGAGCATATTCCTCCGCCAGCCCCCGCAGGGCTTCCACATAGTCCGTAAACACATCCGCCGCTTCCCCCACCGGGTTTGTGCCGAAATTGTTGTACCGGATAAAATTAGGCGTTACAAGCACCAGCCGCCCGTTGGGAAACATCGCCTGCAGCTTCTCTATTCCGCTTCGCATGGCTCCCACATAGGTGTCACAGTCATAGGGGTTCTCCCTGGCAACCGGAAAGCCCTTGACATAATCATTGATCCCAAAATCCAGAAAAATAACCGCCTCTCCCCCTGCATCCGCCAGCTGCCGCAGCCGGGCCGCCGCCGATACCGCCGGGGGGCCTCCCTCCTCCTGGCCAATACCGCTGCCGTCTCCCTGGCGGACCGCCTCCAACAGATCTCCCAGCGCCGGACACTCCGGGTCTCCATATGCCGCCGCCATTCCTCCGTAGCCGCAGTTTATTACCCTGGCATCCGTAAACGCCTCCACCACGCCGGTAACAGCCAGAGAGCCATTGAAATTTCCAAAGGTGCTGTCCCCCACGAACACCAGAGTCATGTCCTGCAGCCCGGTCAACACTCTGTCGTCCCGCCGCCAGCCCGCTATCAACTCTTTAGTGGAATCCATGCGCTGCTCTCTGTTCTCCTCCGTCAGCAGGTACTCCCCTCTGGTATAGTAGGCCAGCAGCGTCGTCGCCACATCCTCTAGGGGCATCTTCTCCTCCGCGTAGTTACTGTTATTGCACACCAGCCACTCCCTGTCGCAGGCAAAGAACAGCTTCACATTCTCCTCCTGCCCCAGCAGCTTCGCCGCCTCCTCATACCGGTCGAGGGCCGCCTGCCACTCCCCATCCTCTTTTACACACCAATAGGCCATAGACGGATTCGCAAACAGAATCTCATACCCGGTCTCCGGCGTCTGCCGGATCAGCTTCAGCAGTGAATCCTCCAGCGGATAGTCTGCTTCCAGACATTCCGGATCCAGCCCCAACAGCATAATATCCGGTATGCTCTCCAGTTCCTCCAAATACGCCAATGTCCCTGCCAGTTCTCTCCCATTCTCCATGAACAACTCTGTCTTGAAGGCATCCAGCCCTCTCCAATAAGAGAGATAATACGTGTCATAGGACTGAATCGGATACATGGACAAAAACAGGGCAGAATACTGGCCCCCCTGAAAAGAATCCAGTTCCTCTCTGATCAGCCTGATCCGGCGCTCATAGCGCAGATCCGCCATAATTGCACTGATGCTGTGTACACTGTGCCCCTCCGTCACGATCCTCTTGATCCGAGGCTCCACGATAATCGCAAACAGCACCGCCGCGCCGGATAACAATATGGCTGTGACAGCCCCCCATTTCGCCCACCTTCGCTTCATCCAGTCCCCACCTTTATTCAGGAATTGCCGGAACCCCCGCCGCAGGTATGTCCGCCCGGCTCATTTTCTGACGGGTAACTTCCCGGACCTAACGGCGCTTTACCCGATCCAGACTCCCGCTATGCCCCTAATACTCACTACCTGGTACGATAAACGCACACCAGGCCGTCCTGGCCGATCTGCTCCATCCCCAATGCCTCACAGCTTCTCTGCAGCTCCCCGCCCACAGGGATGGTCAAATACAGACTCTGCAGTTCCTCCAGATGCTCCTCCACATAATCCCGGTAACAGCAGCTGATTCCCCAACCCTCCGGCAGAGCGTACAGGATCTGCCAGTCCGTGAGCGCCGTCTCCCCGTTCCCGGAAGCCGCAAGCACATCGTTGAAGGTCCATATCACCACATTGTCAAAATTGGGGCCATTCTCCTCGCGCAGCACTAATTCCTCCGCAAAGACCTCCTGCCAGTGGGCCATCCGCTCCACAATCTCCGTATCCGCGAAATAAATCTGATAATCCCCGGGCTGATCCCCCCGATACCAGAACAGGTATACGCAAAGCGCCCCGATAACCGTCGCTTTCCTGTAAAACCTGGTCTCCATCAGGGCAATCACCAGAATTCCCACAGCCATAAAAGTCAGCAGATGCTTGCTCCCCTCTTTCATTTTGTACATTAGCAGCAGCGCCATCCACATACTGAAAAAGCAAAATGCAAGATACCCGTTAAGTAACGCCTGTTTTTTTCTTTTTTTGCGCAAATCCGCCAAAAACTGCCAAAACAGGATCGACAATATTGCAAGAAAAATCGCAAAAAACGCGCCTTCCGCCAATCCGCTCTTTAGTCCTTGCAGCGTAAGCGCCATAAATGTCCTGCCCTCATAATAGACTTTAGCCGCAATCCCCTTGATGCCGCCCAGGATGTGGCCCCGCATAAAGGGATCCAGCCACTCCGTTTTGAACAGGGGCGTAAAATACTCCGCCCCCAGATAATGCTTGATCAGCACATAGCCGCCTGCGGCAGCACCCATCACGGCCAGGGAGCCCGCTATCCCCGCCGCTCTGTGCCTGCGAATCCACAGCCAGGACGGTGCCAGCAAAAACAGGGCCAGGTAGGGGCGCATCAAAGTCATGACCCCTCCCATTAAAAACAACAGCGCCACCTTGCCCACAGTCTCCTTTTCCAAAGTATGGACCAGCAGCCCCCAGTAGACAATCAGCATGCTAAAGCAGATAATCTCCGGCATACCGCAGAGCATGTAGCGGGTATAGGGCATAAAGCAGCAAAAAAGCAGAACCAGGAGTCCCAGCTGCTTCCATCCGGGCCTTGTGAGCAGCACAAAGAGAAACAGCGCCAATGTGAGAAACAGGATATTGCTGTACACAGGGGCCATCAGGTTCCATCCCGCCACAAGGCCATAGAACAGCCAGGGCCAAACCAACACCGGACTCCAGGCCGCAAAGGAGAGCTTTACCGCATGACTCTCATTGAACCCAAAGTACCCCTGGGGATAGCCGTGGGACAAGATCCCCTCCACCTGTTTATAATAGAACAGTTCGTCATTCCACTCCGAGGCAGGCAAGTACACCTGGGAGAGGCTGCCGCCCTGGGCTGTGCAGGCGGCAATACAGCACAGAACCGGCAGCAATGCCGCAAGACCCGCTTTCAATGTCAGGATTCTGCGATCCCGGTCCCACCAGGTCCACAGCTTTTCAAAGACGTTTTGTTTTATCGCCGGCTTTTCCATCTGTTCCCTCTTTCTTATTAGAGTTCCGCATACTCCCTCCAAACACACACAACCGGTTATGGATATCAGGACGCTTCAGGCCTCCCAATATCCATCAGTGTGCTTTCCGGGATCATGCTGTCTTAGAGTTCCGCATACTCCCTCCAATCACACAACCGGTGACGGATATCAGGACGCTTCAGGCCTCCCGATATCCACCAGTGTGCTTTCCGGGATCATGCTGTTTTAGTGTCCCGCACGTTCTTCCATATTGATCCGCTCCCGGATTACATACTGGGGAGAATTATTCATACTGATATAGATCCGGCCAATGTACTCCCCGATCAGTCCCAGCATAATCATGATCATCCCACCGAAAAAGACAATGGCGGCCATAGTGGAACTGAATCCCATCGGCACCTGCGGATTTACCAGGCGCTTGATAATTGTATACAAACCATACAAAAAACCCACCGCCGCGCTCAGGCATCCAATGCAGGTGGCGATCCGCAGCGGCTTCACAGAGAATGCGGTAAATCCGTTGAACCACAGGCCAAGCAGCTTTTTCAGGGTGTACCCGGAACTGCCCTCCTGCCGCTCCCTGTGGTTTACCTCCACATTGGTGATATTCTTGGTAGCCCGCAATACCAGCCCGATCACATAGGGATAGGAATTCTCATACCGGACCATGTCCTCCGCCACGAACCTGCGCACGGCAAAATAGCTGGAAATATATAATTCCCTGGGCTTATCCAGCATAATACGGGTCATCAGCTCATTCACCTTACTGCCCAGGTTGCGAAACAGGGAATGCCGCTTATGGGCATAGCATGCATACACTGCGTCATAGCCCTCCTCCAGCTTTTCCAGCAGCTTGCCTACCTCGTCCGCCGGAGTCTGTCCGTCGTCGTCCAGGCATACCACATAGTCCCCCACGGACTGCCGCAGACCTGCCATCAGTGCCGCATGTTGTCCAAAATTACGGGCAAAGCTGATTCCTCTGATCCTGTCATCCCCCTGGCAGAGCCTGCGGATAACCGCCCATGTCCCATCCGGCGAGCAATCATTGACCAAAATGATTTCATAGCCATATTCTTTCATGCCATCCAGCGTCTTGTGGATCTCCGATACCACATTCCCCAGCGTATGCTCGGAGCGGTAACAGGGGATAATAAAACTGATTACTTTTTTCGCGTTTACCATCTTCGTCTTTCCTTATATATACGCACGAGCGATCAGATTTCCTCCCTGCACGTCAGTGATGCCCGCTTTTGTAGCATGGGGCGTGCAGGAATTTACAAATCTTATCGTTTGTTATACTGACGAGGGCTAAGATTTTCCAATTCCTGCATGCCCCATACTGCAATATCGGGCAGTATGAGACGTGCAGGAAGGAAAATCTAACCGTTCGTGAGTATAGTATAACAGTCACACATTCTTCAATTTCCCTTGCTGGGTGTTGAGAATCCCCATCAGCACTATGTCCCGGTAACATCCGTCAATGCAAACGTCCTCCCGCAGATAAGCTTCTCTCTCAAAGCCTGCCTTCTCATAGCTGCGGATGGCCTGGGCATTATCCGCAAAAGCCCTCAAAAACAGCCTGTGAAGGCCCAACTCTTCAAAGGCATACCGGATCATAAGCCGGGCGGCCATGGTCCCATACCCCTTCCCCCTGGCCCCTTCTTCGCCGATAAAGATGCCGTACTCCGCCCTGTTATGCCGCCGGTCAATATCCCGCAGATAGACGGAGCCCACCGGCTTGCCGCTCTCCGTCTCACAGATCATCATCTGCGCCACCCTGCCGGTTTCCACCATGGTATGAATCCATTGCTCATGGCTCTCCCTGGTAAATAACTCCTGGTAGATGAAATTCCTGCGCACTGCCTCCTGGTTTCGCCAGGAGACGATCCGTTCCGTATCCTCATAAGCCATGGGTCGCAGGTATACCGCCATGGCCGGATCTCCATACTCACACATTACGCCTTACCCCCTGCTTTTTTCCTGCATATGCGCACTGCCCTGCCCAGGCAGTCCTGGGCGGCGGATATCCCCAATGCCATGTAGGGGATCAGCAGGACGATATAGGGCAGTACATATCTGGACTTGGCCTCCCACAGGATGCTGAACAGGAAACCGCCGATAACCCCAATCAGCATCAGGCACTGCAGGATTCCGTTCTTGCGCGTCAGGCTCAGGGCACAGTGCAAAATCACTCCCATATACAGCACCGTCAGATACCGGTTAACATAATCTCTATAGGACTGCTGCCAGCTGCCGTAATAAAGCTTTTCCACCATACCGGTGGGGGGCTGTTCAAAAGTGGCTGTCATCACCAGGCTGCAAAAAGTAGGTTCATTCCACTGCTCCTGAATCTTTTCCTTATAGAAATCCTTCGCCATGGCCATATCCGCCATAAATTCCCGCAGCCTCCCCCGAATATAGGCGGTGGCTATCTCCTTGGCCTTCTCCTCGTCGCTTCCCGCCTCGCCCCGGAATACGGAATTGTTGTAACCGTTATAGACACCGGCCCCGCCGGAAGACCGCTGCATCCCCATCGCCACATACATGCTGGCCGGGATGCCTCCCTCGATTTTGATCCCGGATCTCCATTCATAACTCAGCCGCATGGCTCCTATGGCCCCCAGGGGCACCGCCAATGTCAGCACCGCCACCGCCAGCAGCTTTAAGCTGCGCTGCCGCAAGCTATAGACCAGCATGGCGATGCACACTGCGATCAGCACCACCAGCACATTGCTCCGGGCCAGCACCGCCACACTCAAGAACAGCAGCGACAACAGGATACATATGTTCCTTTTCCTATGACATCCCCGCACCAGCAGCCAGATCCCCAGCATACTAAAGCCTATGGAGAGCAATTCCCCATACACATAATTGACATAGATCCACAAAGGGAAAAACAGGAGGTTGCCCAAAATCACATACAGAGAGGCTTTCACATCCCCGAACAATTCATCCACCAGCGCATAGGAACTCCAAACGGTACACATAAGCATCAGCACATTGATATACTGTAACAGCCTGTAGCCACCGCCGAATGCCAGAAAGATCTCGTACAGAAAGGTCAGCCCATATTGATGGGGACACATATAGATATAACCTGTCATATCCCGGAAATTGCCAACCTTGAAATCCATGGCATCCAGATACACCTGCATCTGATCCCACACCGGCGTAATGTGACAGACAGACACCCACACCGCGGACAGAATCCCAATCAGCACGGTCACGGCCATGGCAATCCTGCGCACACGCTTTCTCCTTACGGCTTCCTCTCCCCGCAGCACCGCCCACTGCAGCAGCCAGGCCAGGGCCAGCA
Source organism: uncultured Lachnospiraceae bacterium (assembly GCA_947176785.1). Taxonomy (GTDB): domain Bacteria; phylum Bacillota; class Clostridia; order Lachnospirales; family Lachnospiraceae; genus Acetatifactor. The sequence continues at coordinate 4,027 of CAMWSA010000015.1, read as the reverse complement.
CCGCGCAGAAGGCCAGCAGATTTTTTCCCGGGGAATCAGGTTCAAGGATGATCCTGTCTTCGCTGAGATCCATGGGGTAGCTGTGGGTATAACGGATGGACCAATATCCCAGCACCAGGCTGACAAGCAGCAGCATCCCATACACGGCTTTTGTGCATACTTTTTCTACCACTTCCGGCATTTTTTTCATACGCTCTTATAATTCCTCCGATTTTAAACTCACGAGCGGTTAGATTTTCCTTCCTGCCCGGCGCATGACGCCCAATTACGCGCCATGTGCCGGGCAGGAGCTGGATAATCTTAGCGCTCGTCAGTATAGTATAGTGCCTCAATCAGTATTTGGATGTGTAGCATTTATGTTTTCCAGTTGATATACCACAAATTCCACGCCCGCTCCGCAGGCAATGGACTCCCGGGCCCTCAATTTTACCTCCCCCAGTCTCTGCATCAAATATTCCTCCAGCCAGGCCATATCCCGGTTCCTGCCCGCAACCAGGCGCACCTTGTCATGCTGCATTGCCTGGGCACCGTCTGATGCGCCATATGCCTCCAGGCGCTGCCGTACCAGAGGACTCTGCGTCAGCCAGCCTCCCAGGAGCAGAAGCTGTTCCGGGTCCTTTCTGTACAATTCTCCCGCATAGGCCACCGCCGAGAACACGTCCATCAGGTATAAGGTACCCTCCTGTGCCAGGCTCTCTGCCAGCAGGTTCCACTGATCCTGCTTTTCCTGCTGCTCATCCACTCTCCGGAGGGTGAGGGGCAGCTGCACTGCCGCCAGCAGCACCAGCAGGGCCAGGCCCAGGGGGATCACCCCTGCCAAAAGCAACCGCCTCCGGCTGCCTGCCAATGTCTCCCGGCTTTCGATGCACTCCCGCAGCACCATGCCCAGCAGCAGACATATCTCCATCAGATAGAGGGAGAGCCATATGCGCTCCGGAAACCTCCCTCCGGCAATCAGGTAGACCCAGATCAGGCTGCGCCCTCCGGCCAGTGCCCCCAGGAGGAGCAGCTTGGCCCACCGCCTCCTGACACCATACAAAATCAGCAATATCCCATAGCAGCCCGCCCAAACCAGGCTGTAGGGCCTGCCGTCATAGCGGATATGCCGGTAATAGCTTCCCATACACTGCCTCAGGTATGCGCCTGTCTCCACATCCCCCCGCAGGCTTCTGATGTGCCTGACGGTCCGGTCCAGCACCCGGGCGTCTATCTCCCGGTCCAGCACCGTGTCATAGTGGATGAGTACCTGGTACTGCTCCCAGCTTAAGCCCAACTGCCCGTAGCGCTCCTGATACCAGTCTGTGGACAGGAAATCCGTATAGTCATAGAGCTGTGTGCGGCTGTCATTGTATTCCTTGTAGGCCCGCCATTCCCCGCTGCCGTACTCCATCCTGTCAATCCCCCAGAAGACTGCCACAACAACCGCCAGGGCCAGCAGGAGGCATCCCTGTTTTCCGAGGAAGCTTCGGAGCCTGCCCCTCTGCAGACCCACAGGCGGCGTCTCTGCTCCCTGCCCGCCAGCCGACTCCGGGGCCCTGTCCAGGACCGCCACCAGCAAAAAGGGCAGCGTCAGGAAGAAAACCTGGCTTCTCACCAGATAGCACAGCGAAAGCAACAGCAATGGCAATCCCCTGTACGGCCCGGCCTCCCACAGAAACAGCGCCCCACCGGCCAGTATGGCTGCCACCACCGTATAATGCATATAGAGATAATGCGGCAGCAGCAGCCCGGCAAAGAGCAATATCCCCATAAGCACCGCCGCCATCCGTACCCGGAACTGCTTTCCCCTTGCCGCCTCCATGCATTTTGCCAGAATCCCGGCCCCCGTCAGCAGGATACAGCCCGCCAGAAACAGGTCAAACCAAGGAACAAATACCTGCCAATTGCCTGTGAGCCTGTACAGCCCCGCCAGCAATCCCGTCAGCGGATATTTCATATACACCGCATGTCCGTCCGGGATTCCCGTGCAGGCCCCCGACAGAATACTCCGCATGGTCACATCATCATTCAGATAGTATACGGGAGCCGCCACGCATCCCGCCGCAGCCATGAGCAGCAGCAAAACGGCCTGCGGCAGCACCATCCTTAATCCTGGCCTTCCCCAGCTTCCACAAATTTTCCTGCGCATTTCAATCTCTTTTCGGAATAAATTTTGTTCAGGCGGTACTCAAAGTCCCTGCGGTCTTTCGCCACCTGCACGTCCAGTACCATGCCGGAGAAGAAAGCCTGAATCGCCGCCATGACCAGGAATCCGCATACAATCAGCGTGGGGAATCTGGGCACCAGCCCCGTCTCCAGAAATTCCAACATAACAGGCATAAACAGGATTACGGCAACCGCCACGAAGAGCAGGGCAATCATGCCAAAGCATTTCAGAGGCTTATAGTTTTTATACAGCTGCATCATTTTCCGGATCACCCTCATGCCGTCCTGAAAGGTATTGAGCTTGGACACACTGCCCTCGGGGCGGTCCCTGTATTCCACGATTACATTTTCCACCTGCATATTGTAATTGACGGCGTGGATGGTCATCTCCGTCTCGATCTCAAAGCCTTTGGAAAAAACCGGGAAGGTCTTCACAAACTCATAGGAAAAAGCCCTGTACCCTGTCATGATGTCCTTGATGTTCGCCCGGAACAGGCTGTTGATGCAGGTGCGCATCAGACTGTTGCCAAAATTGTGGAAGGGGCGTTTGTTCTCGGTAAAATAAGTGGAGGAGAGGCGGTCTCCCACCACCATGTCCGCATGGCGCTTAAGCACCCTGTCCACCATCTCCCTGGCGCAGTCCAGGGGATAGGTATCGTCGCCGTCCACCATCAGATAGCACTGCGCGTCAATCTCCCGGAACATGCGCCTGATCACATTGCCTTTTCCCTGGGCGTACTCCTGGCGTATGATGGCCCCTGCCTCCCGGGCCAGCCGGGCCGTATTGTCCGTGGAGTTGTTGTCATATACATAAACGGCGGCCCCGGGCAGGGCATCACGCACATCCGTGACCACCTTTTCTATGGTCTTCTCCTCATTATAGCATGGTATCAGTACAGCAATTTTATCCATGGACCTCTCCATTCCTCTTTCCATTATACTGACAACCGCTAAGCTTTTCCAACTCCTGCACGCCTCCTGCTGCAGCAACGGACAGCCTGTGCCATGCAGGAAGGAAAATCTAAACGATCGCGAGTATATCTTACTTGATTATCTACTATCCGGCTCTTTCTGTCAACCTTTTGTGGGGACTTGCCGCATGGGACGCTCCGGACGAATAAGCATTCTGCCCGGCCCCGTCTGGGATCTCTTTGCATATACGCACAAGCGGTTGGATTTTCCTTCCCGCACTTCACTGGCTGCCCGATGCTGCAGCAGGAGGCTTGCAGGAAGCGGAAAAGCTTAGCGCCCGTTCGTATAATACAGGAGCGTGTCCCCATGGACGCCGGTCCCCCGGATTAAAAAGCAGGAGGGCTCCAGGCCATAGCCGGACAGGAGTTCCTGCACCTCCTCACAGGATTCCGGGCTTACGCTCCGCTTAAACAGAAGGATTACCTCCGACAGTTCGGATATATCCTGCCTGCCTGCCAGTTCGGAGGGCTTGACCAGCAGGGTACGCCCGTAGTTTTGAAATTCCAGCAGATTGTCGTAGAAGCCATAGCCCTCATAGACGCAGATGCAGGGAAGGCCGGCATATTCCTCGGACATCCGCAGCTGCGTGTCGTAGCCCCGGTACAGATATTCCCCGTCATAGGTAAAAATATTGACGACAGCCAGCAGCAAAGCTGCGCAAATCGGAAAGTTTAAGGCCAACGGATCCCCCCGCCGGCGAAGGTACGCCAGAAGCCCTGCGACAGCCATGGACGCATAGGGAAATACCGGCATGATATAGCGGTCCACCATATAGGGAGACATCCTGGCCGCCAGCAGAAAATATCCCAGCGGGGGAAGAATCAGCAGCCAGCCAAGCTTTCTCCTGCGGTCTCCGCCACTGTCGGGAGAACCGTTTGCCTCCCCGCCTTTGCGGGCCTCTGTCCCATAC
>CAMWSA010000014.1 GCA_947176785.1 uncultured Lachnospiraceae bacterium | reverse complement strand
GCATTAAAATGGATGCCATAAATGTCAAATCCCTGAACTTGAAATCCTGTAGCCGACTGCAGATCGCCCTTTCCAATGCCTTCTCAAAAGACGCATTATTACCTGCCTCCGCCAAAAAAGAAAAGGTCATGCAAACAGGTCTCCACACCCATTTGCTGTCAGAACTCAGCCATTTCAAAAGAATCCTGCCTGTCATTTCTCTGGTGCCGTCGTCTTCATAAAGCTTATACATCAGAATGCCAAGAATTCCTGTATTTGCGGGGTCGGAACACAATCGCGGGAAAATATTCCTGTCCGCAGAGGCAATATCAAACGAACTCACCCTGGCAAAGGCAGCGGCCATCTGGTAGACATTAAATATCGTGCGGCACTTATATTCCTCATGTACGTGAATAAGCCCTGATACAATTGTATCATGCAGCGTCGGAAACGAGTTCATCACATTGATCAACGCCTGTTTTGAATTTTCCCCCAGACTGATACAAGACTGACCAGCTTCCGTGTCGAAACGTTTTCCTCCAATAACGCCTGCCAGGGTATCTATGGAAAGATATGGGTCTACATTTGCGCTTTGCCCACTCCCTTCCTGCTCAGCCCGTTCAGCCTTTGGAAGATATTTAATAAATACTTTTCGCAAATCCGGCAGATCCGCCAGCGAAACAAATTCAAAGACGCACAATATTATTGCCACCGCAACATATTCGCTGTCCCGATATGTTTCTATGAATTCCACGCATTTGTCTGCCCGGCACAAATCATATTTTTTCCGGTTTCCATCCGACGACACAGCATTTAAAATCTGCTTGATCCCCTTGTCATACTCGTGGTAATTTTGTATGAAAACCTGGCACTGAGCCGTATTTCCTTCAACAATGAACTCACTTGTCTTCTGCTTTGCTCTTTCCAGGTCTGCGGAACTGCTAATATTCTCATTTTCATTTTCTTCCGGCTCATCTGCCATATCCAAAACCGTTTTCCCGTCACTCTCATCTACCAGACTCATTGTTGGGTACTCCATTTATATTATTATAGTTCTGAATATTTTTCCGTTTTCCATCCGATGCCACCGCATTTATACTCACGAGCGCTAAAATTTTCCAACTCCAGCACACCCTATGATGCATAATAGGACAGTACGTGACGTGCAGGAAAGAAAATCTAACTGCTCGTGAGTATAAAATCTGCCTGATCCCCTCGTCTTACTTGTTATAATTTTGAATGAACACCTGACACTGCGCTGTATTTCCTTCAGCAATGAACTCATTTGTCTTCTGCTTATCCCGTTCCAGGTCTGGGGGATTGACTGCCCTTTTATTGGCCTTGTAGGACATCCTCACTCTGGCGGCAAGATGGGTTGCAATCTCCGCCGGATTGTCCGACCGAAAATAATTGGTGCTCTTCGGATCAAGCATACTCTCCGGCAGTGGGGTTCCATCTATATAAATCGGTATCACGCTGCCGTCATCCCCATGCTTAGCAAAGGCAATCCGCGCCTCCTCCATGGGCACTTCCCTGGCTATGTAATTTTTGGAAACAAACAGCGCGACATACTCCGCATTCAGCCCAAAAATATCATAAAATACCTCTCTCTGGTTTCTTCCGCCCAGAATTACCTGGGCCTCCCGCGAAGGCGCAAAGAAGACATTTATACCCTCTACCCTCAAATAATGATATACCGCATCCACCAGCTTCTGATCCTCTGTAGCAAAAGAAAGCGCTATCTGATATTGATTGTTCATTTTTACCATATCTCCTTTCATCCGCCTGTGCATCATTAAATAAGCACTCTTGACCGTATCCGGATTTAAGCCGCTTCTTCTTAATCCTTCTTGTTTTAGTGACTATATTCGGCACAACCTGGTATTATTTTCTTTTTTAATATTATAATTTATGTTTTACGACAAGTCAATCTATTATAGACAGGATGGTTCTGCACATGGTTTGTGTGCGACTATTTCATATAGTATAAAATGAGGTATAATCGGAACCTACATTTCACCATCTAAAATCTCTATCCTAAAAACCAGGTAATTTTTCAATATCACCAGATGCAAATTCTCATTTTTGACGTTTCATTGCCCCCTAGTCGGCATCCATATAAATATCATTCTCCATATCACACGATATTTTCCCATATTCTCTTTTATCATACTAACTTAGCTTGCTGTGCTGAATAGCTTCATATTCAGAAATCTTCAACCATTCTTTTAACCATTCCAGGATGTTTTTTTCGCCATTTTCCTGATACCATTTTTTTACCCCCTTCTTTGCGTCTTTAGTATCTGGTCTTAACTCACACAAAAATGTGTTCGCGTCGTCTTCACTGAAATCGCTCTCCTCACGATCTATCAAAATCGGCAATAACAGCTTGCCCTCCGACACACTCTTTTTCACTTCATAGGATACATATTTGCTGTCCCGAGTCTTTTTGCTGAGCAATAAAACTGTAATTCGAGTTTTCCGTATTGTCTCATCAATCCATTGTTTTATAACCTCCTCATCTTTTCCCTTCTCCTCTTCCTGCATAACATAAAAAGAATTTTTATTGTCATCGTTAATTATTTTGGTTATTTTTCTCGCAATTTCATTGTCGTCATCATAGTGATAACTGACAAAAACTCCTATTTTTTTTACGGTGATATCGTCAAACAGTTTCTCCCTTAAGTTCTTTTCCTTCTCCTCTCTATGTTTCTTCAAGACCTTTATAATCTCATTTACAAGTTCTTCTTCGTCATGCTTGCCCTTTAAGAAATTCAAATCTTCAGACAGTTCTCCTCTCCGCTCCAACTCCTCAAAAATTTTCTCGGCCGTAAACCCGGTCTCTTTGACCGGAACTATAAAATTATCACATTCTTTGGCTATTTTATACTCCCGCCAAATTCCATTCGTATTTTCAGGCTCCCCCTCCCTGTTGCGTCCAAAAAGAAAGATCGTGCTGCTACACTGACCGATTAATTTCTTTCTGCTCTCTTCTTTTTTCTCAGTTTCCATCCCTATCAAGCTGCTGATGTGGATCTTACTGTTAGCTACATTGGAATTATGTAAGTCATTCTTTGAACTTTTTAGTACCCCTGACAGGATATAATTGCCTACTCCGACGCCAAATGCGGTGTATATCCGGAAACCGCCGTCAATCAACTTTTCGCCAAGTTTTGTAAGGAACCTCTCTGCCCGGCTCAAACCCGGAGATGCCTCCTGTGATGAGTTGAATTCTCCATACTCTGCTTTTTTTTCCGGGTCAATCCCACCGGAAATAAAGACATTGTCCGCTATATGCTTATTATATAGATACTTCAACATCAATGTAATCTGTTTAAAATCGTCAATCAGTATTGTATAGATCCCGTAATTAGCCATATCCTTAATGCGCAGTTCCTGGTAGTTTTTTTCCCGGATAAATTTTTCAAACGCATCCCCCGTTCGATTTTCCTGATCCGCGCTATAATCTGTGATCTGGACTTTTCTCATAAAGCAATAATGCCTTGGCAGCGTTCTGCTGTTCAGGGAACTCTTTGCAATACTTAAAATCCTCTCCAAATTGGGATCGTTAAAACTAAAGCCAATAAAAAGAAATGTCCTGCTCACAAGTTCTACCGACAACAGTTTTGTAAACAGTCGCCTGTTTTCGTCATATCTCTGATAGTCTTCCTTGGTTAGAACCACGTCGTCCGGATATCTTTTGTCCCCATGCATCTTATAGACCACCACATCGCGTTGCGGGTCATGATATTTAAACGATTCCTGATTGATAATTGTTTCTACCACTCTTCCCTGTTCTTCTATTGTCCTCTCAAGGACATCGTCATAATTAGTAGTCCAAAACTCCTTTATCGGCAGCATTGCCAGCAAAGAAACATTTTTATTGCTCTTGGGCATTTTGGCAAATTCATTAAATACAACATCATTTAATCCCTGCCTACCGTATTGATTTTTATAATACTGCGCCAACTCGGTCAAGTCCATGTTTGCGTCTAAACGCATTTGTTTGCAGATGGGTTCCAACAGTCTTTTCCAGTCCACATATCCCGATTCGATCGACAAACCCGCCCCCGCAAACACCGAAACATACCCCTGCTTCATCTGTTCCGCGACACAGTCCAAATAAGTGATATTCTGTTCCATAATCTGTCTTAAATTTTCTTCTTCTATTCTATTTATGTAATCCATTCCATATCCCTTTCTGTCAGTATCTCACATATTCCTCTCGTCCACGTATTCCCTATATCTTGCCCTTAAAACTCTGCATGTTCCCCATCTCTCTGATGTTGTCAATCCATTGGTAGATCATCTGCCGGTTATATATATTGTGTCCCTTCTCATCCTTCACTTTTTCCAACGCACAGGCCATCAGCGCATATTCATTTTCCAGAGATGTATGGAAAATGCCCTTGTCATCCGTATTGATGGATACATTGATCTGTGGACACGCAGACAGTTTCTCCATATCCCAGGTAAGATCTTTATTATACATTTGGACGATGGGATGCTCTTCATATCCCTGGATCACACCGATCGCCAGATTGGAAGAAGGATTGGCTTCTATCCCTATACCCCTGGCTGCCACTTCTCTCTGCATAGCTTTCTGAACAGCAGCCACTCCATCCACATATATGGGCAAGAGATATTTTTGTATGCTTTGAGCGCCTTTCTCCCTTACCTTCCAATCATAGTGATACATATAGTACAGTCGGCTTACCTCTTCCCTATTCCTTACAGAAGAATCTTCAGGATATTTTTGATTGACCAGCCACTCTTCCCCATAGATCTCATCCCCGCAATATCTTTGGGACAAGTATAGATGGGGTGCGTCTCCCCTTAGCTTCCACGCCTCATAATACGCATAAATGCTCTCCCTCACATGCCGTCCTGGCCTGCTTCCATATATCTCTGAAAAATAGAAATCGTATTGTTCCAAGAGCTTGTCACGAAGCGCCTCCATCCCCTCGATTTTATATTCCATCAGCTTCTGGTACAGCCACACTACATTATCCAGATAATCCTGCTGTGTAATAAGGATTGTATTATCCTTAAACGCATACCACTTCCTCACATCGGTTCCGAGTACCGTTCCGTGCCCGATGCGGTCGCCGCATTGCAGATTCAGGAAGCGGATCGCTTCGTCCACTGCCCGCAGTCCGTCCACCACATCCAAAAAGTCCTCGCCTACATGGTAAGTCATCCTCAACTGGCCCACAGGCTCAACTCCCCATATATCAGGTACCACATGTTCCGACAGGAAACGGAAAACCACGGCAAACACTTCTGGACGGCATCCTATCTCCATGGAACAGGCATCAATGCCCAGCACATTGGAGGCCGTCTCCCGATACCCCTCTCTGAAACGATAAATGGCATTGGCCTCCTCCTCCAGTTCCTGCCTTACTACATAGTGCCTGCAATACTGCCCACTAAAGCAGTCTCTCTCGGGTAGCTTCCCATCCTCTTGCTTAATAAAATGGAAGACAAAATAATAGGCTGATCTGGGAAGCCGCCCCTTTTCCCTTTGCTGTATTACATTGTCAATTCCTGCAATGTTACGGGCATTTTTTCCCGCGCTTTTTTCCGGCGCCACCCTGATTTCCAGTGATTGGATATTCCCGCTTTCCACACTTCCATATACCGCACTCTCGATCATCCTGGGGAGATTTTTGTAAACTCCTTTCTTACGGCTCGAATATATTGCGAAATTCGCAAATCCCACCTCTTCATTGACTTGTACCAATTCACAGCGTATGCTTTGCTTTATGACCAGGTAAGCATAGAACCATTGGATATATATTTCCGGAATATTCTCGGTCAGTTCCTTTTTCAACATCTCATACATCAGCCATCGTTCGCCGCTCACCCAGAAATGCTCCGCCTCCATGAAGTCAACATATAATACGCTATACAAAGCGTAATCCAACTCCTCGCCCCCATTGTTCATCTGTCCATATGATTTCAAGATATCTATACGCGTCTGAATCTCATCACAATATATCTCAACCTGGGGTTCTTCCGAAAGCAGCCGTTTCGCAAATGACATCCACGACTCATCCAACTCATACCCTGCACAATATTGCACCAGACATACCCGGATCAATGCCGCCTTAATAATCCTCGCCGTGAATGAATCCTCCCTGTATTGATCCGAATAGTGACGTTGTATTACTCTCCGGCTATTTTCCAGCTTTTTGCCCAACGTGTATATCTCGATTCCCGGCGACACATGATTCATGATCTGAATCCACATAAGATGAAAAGTAGGGGCGGAACCATATAAGTGGAAATGGTTCTCGGATATCTTTCTTTTCATGATGGAATGCAGCTGTTCGTTATTGTGTTCTATGGTGGTGTTCCACGCGAAATTGGTACAGGATTCCCGATATCTCTTATAACGCATCGCAAGGTAAGCGCAGACCAACAGATCTTCCTCCACCTGCTGTGTCACGCTTCGAAATCGCAGCAGTTTTTTGTAGATACACACCGGTCGATTATTTTCCATCGTAAGCAGCTGCTCCGCCAGTTCCTCCAATGCAGCGAATACATTGAGCCAACTGCGGCTTTTCATTCCCGAAAACTGTCCCTCCTTATTTCTATTTTTACTAAAGCGATACAATTGTACTTTTTCGGTATCGCTGTAGTGATAGAAAAAGTCTCTGGAGAATATCATAAAATCATGCTGGGAAAATTCTTTATACGATATTTTCTCACTCAATATCCAGCATGCGCTCACGGAACTATAATACGTTTTTACAATCTCATCTAAGTTGTACACTTCGCTTCCTCATTTCACCTCTGCAGCCGAAAATCTATCCTGGAAATCATCTTTATAAAATTCATTCAACATAGTATACAAAAGATCATTAAAACGTTCTTGATTGATGTACCCATCATCTGAGATTATATTCCCAGTCTCCTGGTCCCTATATCGATAGCCGATCGCTTTAATAAAAGGGTGACTGACAAAATCATTCACAAAGTGGGAGGCCATCTGTTTCTTACCGTCGCCATGCATCTTCTTGTCTATCAAATTCTCAACTTTTTGATAAAATTGATCCTCCCTCTGCAATTCATATACAATATAGCCATAAACTTTCTGTAAATATGTCAAAATCTCATTTTTATCAATGGTTTCCACCTGCCCCATTTTTCTTCTAACGCGTTTCATAACATTATAAGCCAGATCAAGATTATAAAACGGAAAATGTATTTTGCGCTCTGTGCCTTTACTCCAAATCGATTTGCCCAACAGATGCTCTCGCCAAATATTTTTCTGCTCCTCTGTGACCGTTTTTTCCTTCTTTTCATAATAATGAATAATACAAGAGAGCAAACTATCAACTATTTTGTCCGTTTGTCTCTGCAATTTACACTTACTTTCTATTATGATTTCCTTACCCACAAATCCCCAAATATCAAAGTCCGCCTTTTCATTGAGAACACGCACTTCAATTGAACAGGTATTATCGTTTTCCCCATATCCTCCGTTAAATATCATCCTCCATACCGGCTCAGTCCTATTTCCATTCGCATCATAATAGTATGGAAATAATGCAAATACGCTTTCCAGCATTGGAATAAAATCGGAAATATTTTCTATTTGATTCATTTCCTGGTCATTACTCATTTCTAAATCATACTTAAATTTGTCAATATCTCCCTGGCCGACATACCGAAGTATAATTGGAGACACCTCCATATTCTTATCAGCCACCACTCTAGGTCCCATATTGCCAAACCAATTTCCTCCAAAGGTATTCCCCAAAAAACTTTCCAGTCGCCCTGCCGCCTCGTCTTGCGCCGACTTGCTTGGATTATTTACATAATTGTAATACTCTTTTGTCATTTCAGACGTAAAAGAGGCCAATACACAGTGAACAAGTGGCTTCTCATCATAATTTTCCCGTCCTAAAGCATAGATCGCTTCCAACAAATCGCTATAGCAATAATTTTGGTCATCCACAGAGTCAGGTAGTTTCTGCTGCTTATCCTCCTGTGCTGCATCTTTTCTCATAGCGTTCAAAAAGTTAATCGCATATCCTGCCCTACGCTCAATATTCCGATCTAAAATCAGACCAAAAATCCTCTGCTGTTTGGAGTTTAAGATTTTAATTGCCATATTCTCGCTGATATTCCTGTCAAATCTCTCATGGTTTACCTCATAGAGACGTATTCTTTCCTCCTCACTGCACTCCGCATCCTCTATATCATACAATGTTTTCAAAAAATCGTTGTACTGTATCAATTCTCTTAACGTCTGCGGAACACAAAAATGCCACTTAAGTCCTACAGCATCATAGTATATACCCATCTTTTCTGCAATCTTCCCAAGAATAAACTGTTTCAAAGGGCTGCTCCGATCAACCTCAACCAGCATCGCTCTTTTCAGTATGTTCTTTTTGTCCGGCATATAGACTCGATTAGACAGCGGCAGAACTTTCATTAAAAAATCACCCGACAGATGTACCGCCTGATCGACATACATAGATTTATCTTCTGCCCCCTTCACATGAAGCGCTTCTATGAAGTGTTTGTCGCTTATCAGCCTTATCTGCATGTGATCAACCGCTATCAGAACAATCACTTGTGGGTTATTCAAATATCGATACAGATTCTCCAATATTCTGTAGCCGCTTTCCATATTCAGATCCAGGTCATCCACTGTGACGACCAGGAAAACGTCCCCTTCCCTTTTGCATGTCCCCTGCCGCATAAACTCCAGGAACTTTCTTATTAGTTTATCGCAAGATTCCTTAGTCTTGAGGCTGCTTGCCAGGTTCTTCAGCTTTGCCAGTACCGTATCTCCCAGCATCACCTGTTTTTCCTTTGACTGCTTATAGCACTTATATACCTCGTCAAACTGCACTACAATGCTTTTAGCCGCCTCGTCCCTGCTATCCCTGCATTCTCCATAACCAGATCTCTTCCTAATCTCATCATCAAAATCCTTGTACATATTGGCCCAAATTAATTCAATAATGTCTTCATCCTTTTCCAACAATGAAGCATCAATGCTTTTAAGCACATGAAAACTACCGGTATATTGCCTGATCTGTTTCTTAGGAAGCAATACATCTCCGCGCTCCATTCTATACTTATCATACCAAAATAGAATACTATTAAACTCATTTAGTGCCGTAGTTTTCCCACTTCCACGCACACCCATGAACGCAATCATGTTACTCACCAATACCTGTGGAGTACTCTGGTTTTTAGCCTTTTTGTTATACTGAATATTATTCCACATGATCTCCAATGCATTTGCATAACAGTTCATATAAAGCGGATATTTTATCATCCTCTTCTCGCTCTCTTCAGTTCCCTCCAAATATATCTTATATTCTTCCAGTACTTCCATTGCTCATCCTCCTCTTATTAATATAATGTAAAAAGGAGAGTCCCGGTCAACTCTCCTTTTTTGTTTGAATAAAATTTATATTGTATTTTCAGGAAATGCTTCTTTCATTAATGATTTAAACTGCGAAATATTTACTCTACTCCCCGACAACCCCTGATACGTTTCCTGCTTGTCAGCATACAGTATTCCAAAAAATTTATTCTGTTTAATCTTGTCTTGGGCCTCCTCTGCCAACTTCATATTTTCACGCACTTTATCGTACCTCCTTCCCTCATAGTAAGTGATACACTTTTGCAGATATGCTTTCTGAATATACTCCAATTCCAGGGGGTCTGTATATCCTATGGTATCCTTGGCCTGTAGCTTAGTTAATATGGTATCGAAAAAAGAAATTGCCTCTCCATAGTTTTTTTCTTTTCTGGAAATAATCCCCAGCTTAAACAGAGAACGGAATTTTACGCTTCTGTTATTGGACCGCCGGTAACATTCTTTCGCCTGTTCAGGATATCTGCCATCTGTCTCAAATCTTTTGCCAATCCAATAATATACGGAGGCCGCAAAGCACTCATCCTCGATATCGTCCAACGCATTCGAAAACGCATTAACCGTATCCCGCGTCCTTTTTTTCAACGGCTCATAGCATAATCCCATCAACACTTTCGCATTGGAAAAATCCGGATAGTCCTCAATCAACTTCCTGCAATCCTCAAACATCCTGTCTTCCGGAAAATACAAAACATGTTCCAAATAGTCACAAGCAATATTTCCCTTCACCTTTGTCCACAGCAAAGCATACATATAGTGCGCACGCATTTTGCCTGTATAATTCTTGGTATTGCATTTCTCCAATTCTTTACATGCAGCCACAAAAGCATCCTTGGCTTCTTGTATTACATTATCATTCGTTTTTGAATAGTATTGCATCGTGACCGAGTGAAGAAACAGATTGTTTTGTACAAATATCGGTATCAAATCATCCTCAAAACAATACTGGTCCCTTTCCACTTTCTGAGAGATTAGATATAGAATCTTGCCAGTAATCGCCTGCAGACAGGTTTTCTGTGTGAAAAAGTCCCCTTTTATGATCAGTCCGGCTTCCGCTTTCTCACATTCTTCATACAGGAATAATGTATCCTCCGGCAGTCGGCTGATCAAATCCGCATACTCCGTTTCGTCCACTATGGGAGCCAGCAGTTCTTTGTTTTGACTCGAAAGAGACCTTTCCCCAATAAATACACAGGCACTGCATTGAGTCTTCTTTTCATAGGATGTCTTATCTATCTCCCGATCAAACAAAATGTCCTCATAAACCAGGACACCAATATAACGTAAAAACTCGGACAGGAATATATAGTCTGCCCGATGGATAATATCATGAATAATTTTAACTGAACGAATTGCACACATTATTATATTTAGGGATGTAAGCGCATCCCTTTCCCCCTTCTTCTTGTCCGGATCGCCCCTACATGAAAAAGGCGCTATCCGGACGAGAAGAAGGGGCAAACTCCCCCCGTGGCAAGCTCCCCCTGGTCAAAACATTTTCTGTATAATATGGCTTCTCGCACCCCATAATATCTCATCTCAAATACACCTTTTCTACATTATATGGCTCCTCCTTGAATACTGTTCCTGATCCAAGATTATCCGTTGTACATCCTGGCACCATATAATGGTCATCTAGAGTTCGTCAAACATTGACCCCCTAATCGGTTTCAATGACTAATACTCGTGCGAAACTGGTGAGAGCAATGTAAGCCCGTCATATCCACCAGAACTGGCACTATTTGATATTATGCCATCTGTTTTTATGTCTGTCAATGGTAAATTTATACAAATTGTCCCTAGTGTTTTTCTCCAATATCCCATGCGTAAAGTATGCCATAGGCATCATTACAGCAATTTAGATATTCCAAACAGTGTGTATCCAGGCCATGCTCCTTTTTCTTAATGCTCTCTTTCCTTCGCCCCAGGAATTTGTAGCCGCACTTTCTGAGCAAACCACCCTATCCACCTTTGGTCATAGTTTGCAGACTGGCGGCTTCCATACATCGAAGAATCCCGAAAGACGGTGGTCTTTATGCCGACCACGTTGGCTTGCGGAAACATGGTACGGATATTCATGTCCAAGCACTGTCGGAAAGGAATAGGTTCCTGTCTGGAATATTCGCATATATCCGAACCACATATGCCAGCAGTTCTCACCTATACCAGTACCTAGTCCGGCCCCAACTCCGGTTCCGCCTTATCTTCCAATTGCAAATCGTTTATTGCATGTAGTACATATGCTTTCATCTCACCATTTCCTCGTTTCTATATCCCCAGCTTTCATACGGTCTATCTTCAACCTCTCTACCTGATCATTTATATGAGTACACAATGTAGCTGCCAGTTGATAATACACATTTCTGCTAAAATGGTTAATGCAGTCGCCATAATCCTGTTGGGAATGTATATAGTCCGTCATATCTATGATCCTCATCCGCTCCTTATCCCTGGCATACTCTTTCACTAACACGTTGATCTCCCTATGGTACTTTGCATGGCCGGCAAACTCTTCATTGACTCCTTCATATTCTGTCTCGCTGCCTAAAAGCAGGATGAACACAGGGGCACCGGGGGCATGGGTATACATGTAATCCAGGTTGCGGATCAGGTCCTCTCCCGGCGTGGCCCCCACAAATTCCCAGTCCCTGGCAAACTTGGCTATGATCTCCCCTGTAAACGGGAAAGCATGATTCACAATGCTGCCATCCACATATCCCTGCGTATTCTCCGGGGCAGTCAGGTCAAAGTTCCTGCTGCCAAAGCTGATGTACCCCCCTGTCCTTCTGTTGCGGTACAGGCCGGCATGGCAATCCGGCAGCAAGCTATAGCAGATCACATGATATTCCCTGCTGAAAATACTGGTCTGGAAGTCTCCCTCAACAATAAATGGCACATCCGCTATTAACTCTGCTATTTGTTTCTGAGAAAGGGTATCACTCTGCCGGATATGCATGGAATGGTTCTGCCCCGTGGTGATGAAGCCCTTATCATTCACATAGTTAAACTCTGTTGTAAGATCACCGCCGGACAGATAGCTCTCGACGGCACTCATGTCGCAGGGACCCTTGAGCAGTACCTTGATCCTGTCCGCCCTTTCGTTTTGCCAGTTCCCGCCCTCGGTTTCCGCACCTGTCTGTCCCAACTGCAGATGAATCCAGGGCGTTCGTATGTTTTCATCCAGCCTGACAGCCACAGGCTCCACGATGTCCATTCCGGGTGCCCTCAACCATCTATAGACACACTCCGCAATCCCCATTCCGATAATCCGGCACGAAAACAGAAAATGTCTCAATTTATGTGTTTCACAATTGTAAGAATAAAAGCCCACTACTCCATAGTCGCCAAATCTGTCACGTACCTTCACATAACCATTTCTGTAAGCTTTGTCCCGTAACAGTTTATGCAAACTTTCACGATCATCGCGAACCTTGGTAAAGTTCAGCTGATTGGTCCTGGCCGTCAATTCCACGATCCGGTCCAACTCGCTCATGCAGTCCTGATGGATCTCCACAACAATTCCACTCTCATACAGGAACTGCTCTTTCGTGGGAGAACTTTTCTCTTCGTCCCGCCGCCTCTCCAATACTTTATAGCTGTCCAGCCGTTTATGCTGCGGGTCCGTGCGCTCCAGCCCCTTTACATACTCGATAAGCCTGCCTGTCACTTCTGGACCCGCCGTCATCAGGCCGGGGTTATAATATCTGGCCTCCTCCAGATTGCGGGGATCATCATCAATAAAAAGTACGTTTTCGGGACGCAGATGCATATCCTCCAGCTTCCTCCGGATCTGCTCCCCCTTGTTGGACCAATTGATCGCATTGAACACAAACAACTCCGCAATCCCCAGCCTGCTCAATACCTGCATGGCCTCTTCTTCCGTATTCTTAGATGAAATGGAATTGATAATCCCGCAGTCCGTCAGATCCTTAATCAGGGCCACCCTGTCCTTTCGCACAGTCACGCCGCCTTCGCTCAGTATCCCACTCCAGAAGGTCTGATCCAGATCCCATATCACCAGCTTGACCTGATCCAGCCTGACGGACACCCCCTCCCCGTCTCCAGGCAATGTTACAAATCCGTGCAAACACAGCTGCCCTATCCTATGTAAATCAGCCCTGCTCAATTTCATCCGCTCTTCCATGTTTATGAGTAATACATGAAACACTGGCCGATGAAATACTTCCAGTGCGGATGCCAGATCCCGAAACACCAATTCCGTTCCCTGTGAAATATGATATAGTGCTTCATCAGTCTCTATGCCGACCACGTTGGCTTTGGGAAACATGGTACGGATATATTTCAAATCCGCTCCCAGCCCGCTCCCAATCTGCAGCACACTGAACTCATCCTCCCTCGAGAAAGGTATGTGAACTGAATCCTTCACTTTAGGTTCCGCATATTTTAATATATCGAACCCATATTTCTGTATAAACAATTGATAATGTGATACCAGTATATCGTCTACATTCTGCCGTTTGGAAAAGCTCTGACTCCCGGCATGATAGATAAAGCTGTTTTTACACACCCGAAGCCTGTAACCGGCTTCCATGATCCTCATGGAGAGATCGTCATCCTCAAAATATCCGGGCGCAAATGCTTCATCCATGCCCCCCAGTTCATCCCAGATATGTCCTCTGACCAGCATGGCAAAGCCGGAGAGCCTGACTCGTTCCTCATAGGGGCTCTCGTCGGGGATATTTCTTTTGGCCCCGTACTCCAGATATTCCCCCGGCAGTGCAAACTCAACCTCCAGCTGCTGATTATTTCCTGCATAATTGGACACACTTCCAGTGGCCCCTACCCGTTCGTCCTCATACAACCCCATGCGCAGCCAGAACAGGGCATTGGGGGCCAGACGTGTATCATTGTTCAGCAGGAAGATATCCTCCCGCTCACCGCTTATCTCCCGCAGTGCCCTGACCGCCTGGTTGCAGGCTGGGGCAAAGCCTATATTTTTCCCGTTTTCAAGCAGCAGGATATCCTGCTGCCCTCTCAGCCAGTCCGCTATTCCATCCTCTGAGGCATTATCCACTGCGATGATTCGGTAGGTTCCCGGCAGAAGCGTATTCCGTATGCTCTCCACGTTCTTCTGCATCATGTAGCACACATTATAAGAAACAATTACAATTGCCGTATTAAGCACAGTCACCTGCCCCGTCTTGCACAGTTCCTCCATATCAGCCGCAATTATCGCCGCATCTGCCTCCTGGGAGCAGTACAGCAACGCATTTTGAAAGCAGAGATATGCCTGGTTCACATTATCCTGCAGATAGTAATACCCCAGCATATAATATAGTTCATAATTGGTATAGGAGTATAACAGGCCGTCCCTGAGCGCCCGGAACATATGCTCCCTGTCCCCCAGGGCCTCACAGATGGCCGCATCCAGTATGGCCGCCTCATCGGTGTATGGATGTCCCTCCTTCTTCAGAATATCCATGGCCTCTCTGGCCTTCGCATATTCCTTTCTCTCAACAAATCCCTGTATTTCTGATAATGTCATAATATCAACGCCCTAACTCTCTATTGAAATGTCGCAATTTCCGCAGGCTCCAACTGTATCTGATACATCCAGGCAGGCCCTGCGGCAATGAAGCTTTGTATCTATAGCATATCACATTTCGGGGATAAAGTCTATTAATTCGCCATCACTTCCTCTTCCGTAAATCCATATTAATCCACGTACTTTTCCGAGGCCGCCCTGCTCCTCCGTATACACACCATAAAATTTTGAAGCCGATTGACTTTCCCTATTAATCCTCCTCAATTTATGCTAAAATGACTTTATGTTTTGGGGGCAAAAGAGTTGAACTTCATGAAGGCGAGTGGTACACGGAGGTAAAATGAATAAAGAATTAGTATCGGTGATCATGCCGGCATATAACGCCGAAAAATATATTAGTATGTCCATAACAAGCGTACTCCAACAGACATACCAATATGTGGAATTGATTATTGTTGATGATGGAAGCACGGACAATACGGCAGAGATCGTACTGGCGTATGTAAACAATTGGCCTGATATAATAAAGCTTTCGTGCAGAATAGAAAACGGAGGTACCGCAGCTGCTTTAAATGATGCTATAGAACTGGCAAGGGGAAAATATATCTGTTGGCTTAGCGCAGACGATATGTATCATAGTAATATGGTAGAAACAGAGGTAGATTATTTAAAAGATAACAGCAAATATGATGCAGTGTTTAGCAGATGCGCATATATTGATGAAAATAATCAACTTTTAAGCGAGCTTACATATAGCAAAGTTTTTGAGGAAGAAGTGGATAAAAACCCGAAAGCAATCGTTTCCGCTTTACTACATGGGAATTTTTGGCATGGATGCTCCGTATTGGCAAAGGCGGAATGTTTTAAGCGCGGAGAACGGTTTAACATTAACTACAGGAGTTCTCAGGATTATGACTTCTGGCTGAGAATGACGGCAGATTATGAAATCGGATACCTGAATAAAGTGAATGTCCTGTCAAGAGAACATGCCGAGCAGGGAAGCAAGAAAGTAAACTGTAATCTGGAAGAAATAAAGGTCTTTTTCAATATGCTGTATAAAGAGAACGTGATAGAGAAATTGCTGAATAAAATGGACTTGCAATACTCTTTCAAAAATATCAGTCCATATATTCTATCCAGAATAGCAAAGTATCAGGGTATGGAAGAAGAAACAGAAATAATAAAAGGCGAATTGGAGAATTATACTCATTTGATAGAAAACGGCTGCATTCACTTTAACAGCTGATATAACAGGCAGGCAGTACGAGGCAGAAAATGAATGGAGATGAAAATGAATGAAAATCATTGTATTTGGTGCCAACGGGATGGCGGGACATATGATTTCCCTATACTTACAGGAACAGGGACACGAAATAACCGGATTTGTTAAAAAGAAAAACCGTTTGATTCATTGTATAGAAGGAAATGCGTCAGATTCCGCTCTGGTAAAGGAAATATTGCGGAAATCGGATTATGATGCAGTTATTAATTGCATCGGGATCCTAAATAAAGCCGTGGATGCCAGATTGGCAGAAGGAATATATATTAACAGTGTATTGCCACATCTTCTTGAAGAAAGTGCGGCAAAACTGAAAACGCGAGTGATACATATCAGTTCAGATTGTGTATTCAGTGGGCGGACGGGACATTATAAGGAAACCGATTGTCCGGATTCCGATACTTATTATGGAAGGACTAAGGCTTTAGGGGAAATATGGGGAGATAAAAGCCTGACTTTCAGGACATCGATTGTTGGCCCGGAATTAAAAAATGACGCTATCGGATTATTCCACTGGTTTATGAATCAGGCTGGGCCTGTGAATGGCTTCACAGAAGTAATATGGTCCGGCGTGACTACCCTGGAATTGGCAAAAACAATTAATAGTGTTTTGGAGCAAAAGCTGACAGGTATATACCATCTGGTTAATAACGACGTGATCTCGAAACATGATTTATTATGCCTGTTTAACAAATATATGAATAACAGCAAAACGGTCATTCGTGAAAATGGCTCTTTTTCCAATGATAGATCTCTGGTGGATACCCGATTAGAATTGAACCACAAAATACCATCTTATGAAGTGATGATACAGGAATTGGCAGAGTGGATGCGAAATCATCCAGAGATATACAAACAATATTTTACGCGAGGGACTATGCAATGATAAGATTAAAGGTTATGACGATAGTGGGAACACGTCCGGAGCTTATACGTTTATCAGAAGTAATCAAAAAAGCAGATAAATTTTTTGACCACATATTTGTACATACAGGGCAAAATTATGACAGCAGCTTGAACGATATCTTCTATGACGATTTGGGGCTGAGAAAGCCGAATTATTATCTTGATGTTGCGGGACATGATCTCGGCACAACCCTGGGTAATATTATTTCCAGGACATATACGGTAATGCTGAAAGAGAAACCGGATGCTCTCTTAATTCTCGGAGATACCAACTCAGCACTATCGGCAATCTCCGCAAAACGATTAAAAATACCTATTTTTCATATGGAAGCCGGAAACAGGTGTTTTGATGAAAATCTTCCTGAAGAAATCAACAGAAAAATTATAGACCATATTGCGGATGTCAATCTGCCCTATACGGAACATGCGAGACGTTATCTTATTGCGGAAGGAGTAAGAAAAGAGCATATTTATGTTACAGGTTCTCCTATGAGAGAGATCCTTTGCGCAAATGAAAATAAAATAGCGGCCAGCAAGGTATTAGAAGAATTAGGGCTTGAAGAAGGAAAATATATTATCTTATCCGCTCACAGAGAAGAAAATATAGACAGCGGAAAGAACTTTGTTTCATTAATGAATGCCATTAACCGCATGGCGGAAAGATATCAGATGCCAGTCATCTATTCCATGCATCCCAGAAGTGCAAAAATTATTGCCGACAGAGGATTTCAATTTCATCCGTATGTGTGGAAAATGCCTCCTTTTGCTTTTTCTGACTACAGTAAGCTGATGCGCCATGCCTTCTGCGTTGTTTCTGACAGCGGCACAATGCCGGAGGAGGCTGCTGTCAGTGGATTTCCGGCGGTATGCATCAGGACTTCAACCGAGCGGCCGGAAGCATTGGATACCGGCAGCTTTATCATCGGAGGCATAGACAGCGAATCAATTTTACAGTCAGTGGATATGGCGGTAAACATGAATAGAATCAACGAAGAAGTGCCGGACTATATGCATATGGACGTTTCGGATAAGGTGCTTAAAATAATTCAAAGCTATACACGGATTATAGATAGAAATGTGTGGAGAAAGTCATAACAGCCAAAGGCCCCCCTCCATTCGTTCCCTCAGTCAGACAAAAGCCTCCCACCTCCGGAATATCCCACACCCGTGAAGAGCAGCAGGAGGAACAGGTTTTTGAAGCCGCCTCATAAATCCCCCTATTCATCTTCCTCAAATTGTGCTAAAATGTCTTCATACGATAAAGGGAGGCAGTCATGAGAACACGATCCGATTTGCAGCAGGAGGCCGAGGATTATTTCCAGCAGATAAAAGTAGATTTTGACGCTACCCAGGATGCATACCGACATATACTTGCCACAATAGACACAGCGCTGGCAAAGGAAGACTTTTCCTCCCTATACGGATTGATTTCCTATATTGAAAAGGGCGATGGGCATCTGGCCTTCCGGTATATTGGCAAGACCCACCGCTTGCTTCGTATGCTGAATATCATCGCACTGGAGGACAAGTACCAGAAACCTTTGTTTTGCAGCGGATGCGACAATACTGAATCCCTCTGGGAAAAATATATGTTGACCCTTTTTGCTTTCCGCCGCCTGCTCTTCCGGCTTTCCGAAGAATCCGTGAGCGAGGCGGCCGCCTATCTACAGGGGCATCCTGTTTCACACTTGGCCGCATACATGATGGTACAAGATGAGCTTTTGATACCAGACCGGGCTTTCTATGAGACATTGGCCCTCATCTTTGCACAGGTGTGGAGCCAAGCGGATATACAGCAGTTCTTTGCCCTGGCATTCCCATCATAGCCATTACCGAATATCTCTTGAAAGGATTTGCCACCCATATGAAGGATCACAAATTTGCCTTTATCCTATGTACTAACAATACTCTGCTTTTGGAAGAATGCCTCCACTATATTAACCATTTGATTGTACCTGAAGGCTATGAGGCAGAACTGCTGACTATCCCGGACGCCCCCTGTATGACCCGGGGCTACAACGAGGCAATGCAGGCTTCTGATGCCAAATATAAGATTTATATGCACCAGGATGTATTTATCCTCAACCGAAATATTTTGAGAGACCTTTTGGCTATTTTTGCCGCCGACCCGCAAATCGGCATGGTGGGTATGGTGGGATACGAAAAGGTGGCCGCCGACGGGATTATGTGGCACACCGCCAGGACCGGCAGCATCTATATGCGCCACCCCCAGACGCCTTATCCCGCACTGTCTGACTACCGCTACAATATCGCAGATGGCTATGAATATGTCGCAGAGATTGACGGATTTTTCATGGCCACCTGCCATGATCTGCCCTGGGATTCCGACAGGCTGGATGGCTGGGATTTCTATGATGCTTTTCAGAGCATCCGCTTTTTATTGCAAGGATATAAGATCGCCGTCCCCTGCCAGAGACATCCCTGGTGCATGCATGACGATGATAAGCTGCTGAGCCTGTCCAATTATGACCGCTACCGACAGATCTTTTTGCAGGAGTTTCATCCGTTCCTGGGGAAATCCTATTCGGACATCCTGGCACAGACCAGATATTGAAAAGTCTCATACATATGTCTTGAAGCACCGCTTTGCAGTTCAAGCAGCCTGTCAGCCAATGCCTCCTGCTCCGCTGAAATAGGATATATTATAGATTTTATGTCTTCTATTTCATATCCGCCTGCATGAAACATTCGTATAATCTCATTGAATGTAAAAAGGTGAATATGGGTCTTGTCCAGCAGTCCTGTTTCCGTATAGGTGAAGTTGCCCCGCAGTAACTCCTCCGTTACAGAGATATTCATAAGATTGGGAATGCTTGCCACTATACGCCCTTCCTCTTTTAAAAATCCCCTGCAATATTGTATTGTCCTCAACGGATCATGCAAATGCTCCAGTACATCCCCAAATATAATATAATCAAACATACGGGGAGCAAAGTCCAGTTTTTGCTCCTCAATATTTTTAACCTGTACATGAGCCACATGCGAAGCCACCATAGCCGCCTTTTCATTTAGTTCTACGCCATATACCGCCACATGGTGGTATCGGTCAAGTATTTCCAGCAAATTTGCGCCGCAATCACATCCTATCTCCAACACACTGAAAGACCGTTCTCTGTCTTCGGTGATCATGTCAACGAGATTGCCATTATATCTCGTATTAAAGTAGTGCATTCCCCATTTTCGTTCAAGTACTGCCTCCTCGCCCTTATTCTCGCTATGATGAGGCCCCTCACCTCTCAGGTCCCAGAACAAAGCTCCTAGACAGATCTGCTGTTTCCAATCATTTAGTACCATACGCAGTCCCAAGTCCTTCATGACATACTCCTGACTTTCCAATTGTTCATCGAAGCAATCATACTTGCCAAGCTGCGCAATCGCAGATGCTTTCAGAAGAACCACATCCGAATGAAGCCCCAGGACCCATTTGCCCTGTGCCGGTGCATTCTCTTCATCCGCCCAACAAATGGCCGCTTTATAATCTTTCGGCTCTGACCGCTTTGGAAATACCGAAAAGCTATTGGAAACCCCACCTACTGCCCCGATGGTATCCTCCTGATACAGCAAAGCCTGCATCCGTGACAGGGCATGTGGTGTCAAGAGGTAATGCGCATCCATAATCAGCAAATCTCCGTCTATCTTCAACTCACTACAGACCGCATTTACCACTTGTCCGAAAGGAAGCTGGCCTTCGTCCATATAGACATAGGTAATATCCTCCTGCTCCCTGGCCCACTCAGCCAATGCATCTTCCGAGTGATTGTCCACCACCACTATGGACAGTTGCTCAACATCGGAAAATAATCGAATGCTCCGTATGGAAAGTTTTACATACTCTGCCGCATTGTGCAACACCATTAATATTGTCATGACTTTCATTGTAGTTCCTCCTCACTTTTTAGATAAAAGAAGCTATAATCTGGGAGTCATAGACCGGATCATGAATTTCCTGTACCTTATCCCCTCCGGTGAGTTCATTGTTATACTTGTAAGGAACAGATACCCGAGTCCCCTTTCCTGCCAGAAACCACTCATATTCCAGGTCAACATGCCCCACGTCTACAGCCTGGCAGGAATGCAGTGCCAGGTCGTAAGCCAGCACTCCCGCCGAGGGACCTATTGCCAACAGGAACAGATCAGCGGAATCTCCTCTGTCCAGGCATTCCTTATAGATCTCATCATACCGGTCGAAAGAACTGGTAGGTGGGGCTATGATCCTTTTGACATCCCTGGCCTGCTTTAACAGATCATTCCCGACACCCAGCCTTGTCTGCGCCCCCTCCACCACGATTATCCTTTTATCTCTCCAAATCTGTTTCAATGCCTCAAAACGCTTCCTGGGGGCATCTGTAAACATATCTTTATATATCACATAGGGCCTTGTTATATAGGCATCCGAATACACTCGGCTTAACGGTATAATCTGCTCATGCTGCCGGCGGGTTTCCTCTGTCATATACAAACGTATCCCCTGCGCAGCCTGGTCATTGAACCTCTCCAGGCTGCCATATTGGCCGGCAACTGCAATCAGCAGGCTGTCCGGCACATCCGCATTCAATACCTCCCAAATTCTCTCTGCCAGTTTGTCATCCAGCCTCTGGAATTTTTGCCGGGGAGTAGAAAAAGCAATCGCAAATTCCCCGTCCCCAAAACGCGCCAAAGATTTTTTCTCTTCCACAATCAGCCGTAAGGTCTCTTCATTGCTTCTGAATTTTGGATAAAAATATGTCCCCGGACTGCAGGCCGGATCCAATATTTCGTATTTGAGATTGGCACAATTTGCCTGCAGATATTGTATATACCTACTGAACAGGGCAATACGCTCTGCATTCTCCTGTGTTTTCTTTATCAATTCACTGTAAGCCTCATAAAATGACTGCAGGGTTTCCTGAAGCTCCAGTACCTGTTGTTTTAATTGCTGGTTTTCTCTCTTTATATCCAAGAACTCAGCAGCTTCGTATTGTCTCTCCATCTGATTCCCCCCAATACGTCTATAGCGCATTCGTTTATATCACAGTTTGAAATACGACAATAATGAGTACTTTTCCCGCAGTTCCTTCCGAACACTCTCGTCCGCCTCCTGAAAGCATTTCATAATCCAGAGCATTTTTGCAGGCTGCGCCCATTTCTGGTATTCTTCAGCCAGCTGATCATACCATTCAACTATTCCCCTGAACAGAACATCCTCTAAATATCCACTATAGGTTTTCTCATGAGCATGTTGTATAACTACGGGCTTTGCAAGCCTCACAACCCTGCTGCATCTTAAGGCCATATCCCATAATACCCCTGAATACAGATGATATGTTCCCATGAATCTATCCTTTTCCTCTCCGCTTATCATGGATGCGTATTTCAGATTACACAGGATAGTGCCATATGGCATCTTGTCATAATTGTCCTTGAAGCATTCTACGGCATCTGTATAAACTACATTTCCTTCGCCCCGGGAATTTGTAGCCGCATGTGAACAGGAATCTTCAGCAGCATTTAGAATTGCAAATGCAAACTCCTCCCCTCCACCCGCACAAATATCCCTGATCGTATCAAGCGCGCCCACACATAACTCATCGTCATCTCCAAGCATCAGACAATAGTGTATTCCTTCTATTTCAAACCCTTTACGCATATTACCGTCTATTCCCAGATTAGTATCATTTTCACTGTATGCTATAGGATATTCTTTCTGCATAGCCATAACGGCCTGCTTTGTATCACTGTCATTCTTATCATTATTGCTTACAAATATTTTTATTGAGCATCCGCAGCGCTTACACTCCGCAATTACGGATTGTATACATCTTTTCAGTAACATATGCCTGTGAAAGGTTGTTACATATACACACAACTCCTCCATAGCTTTATCCTTTCCCGCCGGCTCTGCCCACCCAGTCAACCATGGCCGACACGCCTTCCTGTGCCGTGACCCTGGGCCTCCAGCCAATTGCATGCTGTATTTTGGAAATATCGGCGACAAAAACCTTCTGGTCACTCTGTCTGGGGGCTGG
>CAMWSA010000013.1 GCA_947176785.1 uncultured Lachnospiraceae bacterium | reverse complement strand
CCCCCAGCAGGCTGGGGGCCAGGAAACACAGCCCCCGGCCCCACCTCCTCTTCTTTCGGGATTTTCTCATGCCCTTTCGCATTATAAGCTCCTATCCGCCTGATTCAGCAGGCATTATTACAGATCTATCTTTCTTTTACCTGCATAACACAGGCCGGGCCTGTGCTATGACATCGTGCTGATATTGACAGGAAGCATACCTCCGTAGACCGCTCCCGTCACTCCGCCAGATAGAGGGCCACCTTCTTCTCAACGGCTTTCACGGCCTCCTCCACGGTCAACTCCCCCGTCAGCGCTTTCTGGCCCTCCTCGATCACGGCATCATACACCCGGCTGTCGCACTGGCTGATGCCCTGACAGTTCTCCATAAACTGCCGGAGTTCCTCCATGGCCTCCTGGGAGAGGGTATCCACCTCTATCATCTGCTCATTTCCCTCTATATCCTCAAAGCTCATGACGGCACCGAAGCCTTCTCCCTGCTCTTTAGCCGCCTGGGCCTCCAATGCGTCCCAGTTAGTGGAACCGCCATACATATAACTGTTCTCCACAAACTGGGTGGACAGCGCATACGCCACCAACTCCAATGCCTGCTCCTTTACCTTGGACGCCTCATTTACCGCCAATATTTTGGATGCCTGGCCCTGGAACTGAGACTGTCCCGGCATGGGCACAAAATCCATTTCCATCATTTTCAGCATTTCCACCACAGTGCTGTATCCCCCCATCGCAGAGAGATTGTTGTCCAGCATGCCTATGGCGTAGGGCTGCCGGAAATACATGGCATTGC
Organism: uncultured Lachnospiraceae bacterium; assembly: GCA_947176785.1. Classification (GTDB taxonomy): domain Bacteria; phylum Bacillota; class Clostridia; order Lachnospirales; family Lachnospiraceae; genus Acetatifactor. Next base: position 23,321 of record CAMWSA010000013.1, on the reverse strand, counting down.
TCAGCTGATAGCTGGCCTCCGTCCGTGTTACCGGCTGCCCGTCCACATACATCTGCATCATCTCCATGGATTCCAGTTCTTTGGCGGTCAGGCCGGACAGCTGGGCATCATAAACGCGTTTGGAGAGAGTCAGGAATTCCTGTATGGCCTCCCGGTTCACGCCGCCGTTCCCATCCATCCAGCTGCCCATGGAACCTGTGGCCAGGAGTCTGAGCGCCTCGTCCGCCTCGCAAAATCCAAACAGGGATCTCTCCGGCTGGGATGCCCTGGCAGCCTCCGCCAGTTCCGCCAGCTGCTCCAAGCTGGAAAGCCCCTGTATTTTGTCCCCGTCTCCTATCAGCACCGGCATGGACATGGACATGGGCATGGCGTACTGCCCTCCGTCCCTTTCGTAAGATGCCCGCACTGCGTCCATATAGCGCTCCCCCGTGCCGTCCAGGGTCGCCGTCAGATCCGCCAGCACCCCTTTATCCACATAAGTGTCATAGGGAAGTTCATCCAGCAGCAGCACATCCGGCCCGTTGCCTGTAGCCAACTCCGTACTCAGGACTTTCATGGCATCCTCTCTTGTCATCCCCGTCTCATCGCTCAAGGGATGCTCATAGGTGATGTAGATATCAGGATGCGCCTGCCCGAAGGCGCTGACCACCCTCCTGATATCATCGTCCTCATACAGCCCCCATACGCGCATTAAATTCTCCGGCACTGCGGACACTGTGGAATCATAGACATACTGCTTCAATTGACCGCCGCTGTAGAGTACCCAGAACGAATCCCCCATCTGTACCATGCCCACAAATTCCTTGAGGGGATCGCTCATGCTGCACAGGGAACCGTCTATCAGCTGCTCTATGGTACTGCCATAGAGGATGTGGCGGTAAAGTCCCTTGTCCGTCAACACATACAGCCCCCCATCTCCCTCCTGGGGCATACAGAGCAGATAGGGACGGCTGTTCACATCCCCATACTGGCCCAGCCAGGGCTCCAGAAACTCACTGAGCGCATCGTCCTGCTCCGCCATCTTCTTTTCCTCCAGGTCATAGATCTGCAGCTCCGCTCCCTGGATCATCAAATATTTTCCGCATACGGACAGATACTCACATCTGTCCACTTCCGCCAGCACCTCCAGGCTGCCGTCCTGTCCGTTCACACGGTAGATGCGGCTGCTGGTGCCCAGATAAAAGGTGCCCTCCCCGTCGCAGACTGCCGTATGAACAAAGCCTTCACCGGACAACTCCAGGGGGATGCTGCTGCCGTCCGCCAGATACAGGTAATGGAAGTAGCTGCTCGAATCAAAATTGATATTACCCTCCTCATCCTTGGCAAACTCAATATAACCCGCTACGGCATCCCCCGCCTGATTTTGCGAAAAATAACTGGTTGTGCCCGTCCTCAGTCTGTCCTGCAATTTCTCCGGGACCCGGCTGACCAGCTGCCAGCTCTGTCCCTGGTCCTGGGAGCGGTAAAGGGTGCCGTCCTGGGAAATAAGCTCCACGCCATCGTCCGTAAGCCACAGGTCCAGCCCATAGTCTATCTCCTCCGGCAGGGCAATGTCTGACTCCATATAGCGTCCCATGGCTTGCTGATCATTTGGGGTGCCACCCCCCTGGACTCCTGAAGTCCCCGCTGCACCGGACTGTCCTGTCCGGCTGCCCTCTCCCGCACCGGAAGCGCAGCCCGTGAGCAGCAGCGCCGCAGCCAACATGGGTGCCAATATTCTTTTCGTTCTTTTCCACATAATTCCTTCATTCCTTTCTCTGCACAGCCCGCCAGGCCCGGTCAGCCGCCTCCCAGTCTCCCGCATATGTCCCGGGGCCTCTCCCCGCGGTACGGACTCGGAGAAAATGCAGTCTGGCCGACATGGCTTTGCTGTCTATGATGGCTACAGTATAGCAAACCTTTCTCTAAACTGCCTCTAAGGAACAACAAAAATAACTTCATAAATTATTAAAGATTATTTAGAGAAATCTGTGCTATACTAACAGAGTCAATATTTTCCAATTCCTGCCGTCGCAAAGCCCCAGCGGGCATGACTGCGTCCGGACAGACATTGTCGATGTGCGTACACGGCACAGGCTGGAAGAAAATGATTTTGGGAAAGGACTTATCTGGAATGCGCATTTTGCTGATCGAGGATGATGAAAAGTTAAATGAGGCCCTCTGCTGCGCCCTGCGGCAGGAAGGATATGAAGTGGATGCCTGCCTGGACGGGCAGGAGGGATTATACTATATGGAGACGGGCACGGCGGACCTGGTGCTGTTGGACCGGATGCTGCCCGGCCTGTCCGGCACGGAACTGCTGCAGACACGGCGAAAAGCCGGCGATACCACGCCGGTGCTGATGCTGACGGCCATGGGAACCCTGTCGGACCGGATCACGGGACTGGACCAGGGGGCCGACGACTATCTGGTCAAACCCTTTGCCATGGAGGAGCTGATGGCAAGGATCCGAAGCCTCTCCCGCCGCGGAGGCGGCTTTCATGTGATAAACGATGAACTGGCCTGGGGAGATTTAAAATTGTCGGAAACCTCCTGCCAGCTTCAGGGCCCCGGCGGGGAATGTACCCTGTCCCGCCGGGAATGCGGCCTTCTCTGTGCCCTGCTGCGCCATCCCGGCCAGACGCTGGGCCGCAGCCAGCTTCTTCTCAGCGTCTGGGGACCTGACACCGAAGTGGAGGACGGCAACCTGGACAATTACATTTTTTTTCTGCGCAGAAGACTGCGCAGCCTGAATTCCCGGGTAATAATCCAGACCGTCCGGGGTGTGGGATACCGCTTGGAGGAAGCATATGAATGAGCAGGCCCTGTTCCGGGCGGTACACCGCCGCCTGACTTTTCTGTGCGCCGCCATTACGGCCTCCATTCTGTGTCTGTTTTCCTGTCTCTATCTCTATCTGGCGGAGAGAACCCTGCAGGACAACCAGCTGAACGCCTTCCGGCAGGATATGGGCAATCTGTCCAGCAGCCTGGAGCAACAGGCTGTGATTACCCATGCCTATCTAAGCAGCCTGGAACAAAACAGCAGCTACCAGATCTATCTGTGGGACCAGGGGCTCCCCTTTCGCTTCAACGAAATGCCGCAACACACCCTCTCTCCGGAACTCCTGCATATATTGTTATCCCAACTGCCCTCAGGGAACACGGAAGCCGCAGGGGCCGATTCCGACACGGACGGGGCCATCTTGCCCGAGGGAGAGGGCTCCCTCCCCGCCTCGGGTGAAAGCAATGCCCGTCTGTCCTCCGAAGAAGAATACTCCCTGTTGTCCTCCGGGGAAAACTGGGCGCTTTTATGGCTCAGGGCGGGAAAGGAGCAGGAATATCAGGTGTATCTGACACGCCTGTCCATCGGCCAGCCCTCCGCCGCCCAGCTGCTGACAGGCGACCGGATGACCGGAGTAACCCTGCTGGTGGCGGCCTCCTTCCAGGATTTACAGGAGAGGCTTTGGCAGCAACGGCTGCGCTTTCTGCTGATTGATCTGGCGGGTATCCTGCTGCTGACCCTCTTTGCCTCTTTTTTTACCAGAAGAATGCTGCGGCCCCTGCAGGAGAGCCATGACCGGCAGATCCGATTTGTCGCAGATGCCTCCCATGAACTGCGCACCCCCCTGGCCGTGATCCGGGCCTGCATGCATGCCAAACCCCCGTCCTACGAGCAGACCGTAGACCAGGAATGCGCCCGTATGGGGCGGCTGATTGAAGATCTGCTGACACTCAGCCGCCTGGAAATGGTATGCGGACAAGGAAATCTGCTGCCGGAGCGGCAGGATGTGGATCTGGATACCCTGCTGCTGACCGTCTATGAGCAGATGGAGCTGCTGGCCTCCCAAAAAAGAATCCGCCTGACCCTACAGCTGCCCCAGGAATCCCTGCCCCATATCCGGGGCGACTGCCACAAGCTGGAACAGCTTCTGTCCATCCTGCTGCAGAATGCCTTAAGCTACACTCCTGCCGGGGGCAAAGTGGCCCTGTCTGCGGAAATCTCCGGACATGTGTCGGGCAGGACCGGGAAGGACAGGAGAAAATGCCGCCAGCAAAGCCTCGACAGTGCTTTTATACTGACAACCGCTAAGATTTTCCGATTTCTGCCTGCCCCATGCTGCAAAATCAGGCAGTGTGGGACGGGCAGGAAGGAAAATCTATCCGCTCGTGAGTATACAATCCATATCCGCGTCACGGACAACGGCCCCGGCATCTCCGATGCCGACAAGGCCCATATTTTTGAGCGCTTCTACCGTGCCCAGCGTTCCCACACGGACCGCTCCCACTTTGGCCTGGGCCTGTGCATCGCCAGGGAGATCGCCCTGGTCCACGGGGGGACCCTGACAGTGACGGATACGGAGGGCGGCGGTGCCACCTTTTGCCTTACTCTGTGAGTACCTTTGAAGCCGTCCCATCCTTCTGTGCAATAAGCACAACGCATAGATATGGTTGATGCGGGATAAATGAATACAGCTGAAAACAAACAGCGCCATATACCTCTACCGGGGCACATGGCGCTGTTTGTTTTCGGTTCAGAAAATGCCCGCTGCCGCAAGCCTGTCAGAACATGGGCACTGTGCGAAAAATGGTAAAAACTGTCATAATCTGACACATTCACGCCAAAGCGGAATAAATTATAGAAACGGATACTGGAAACAGTCATAAAACGAAGATGCCGTAGCACGAAACGGAGCTTTGCAAGGAGGAAAACAAATGGGAAATCGTTTGAAGTGGGATGAGCGGTATAATGTGGGGATAGATATTATCGACAGGGAACACAAAAAGCTCTTCAGCATTCTCAATAAGCTTTATGACTTTGGACGCCGGGAGGAGAAAAGCCACTTTGCCTGCCAGGAGGCGATAAAGTACTTCAGAGACCACGCTATCCAGCATTTTGCGGATGAGGAGGCTTATATGGCCTCCATAGATTATCCGGGACTTGAGACGCACAGGCGCATCCATAAGGATTTCCGTGAACGGATGCTCCCTGCCCTTGAAAACGAACTGGAAATGACGGGGTTTTCCGGAACCTCCATTCAGCATTTTCTCGGCGTGTGTGCGGGATGGCTGATCGGACATACATTGATTGAAGATCATATGATCGTAAGCGGCGAACCTATAAGGCATTGGGAAAAACTGTTGCCGGAGGAGGAGCAGACGGTGATGGGGCAGACAATCGCCAGCCTTCTGCACAGCATGTTCCGGCTGGACCCTCAATTGATCAGCAATTGCTACGCCGGGGAGAAGTTTGGGGACGGAATCTATTGCCGCCTGCTCTATGGCAGCAGGGAGAAAAAGAGGTGGGAATTTTTCCTGCTCTTCGAGAAACAATTGATTGGCAGCACAATCGGCAACATCATAGACACAAAATCGGAGGTCACGGACATGATGCTGTCCAGTGTGGCAAAATATGCGGCGAAGCAGCTGGTGGAACGTGTCAGACACCATTTTCCGTCCCTGGAAGAGTTTGAAATGGCAGGAGAACAACTGCTGACTTATGAGCAGTTCCATAAAATGTATGATAGGCAGAGTCCTCAGTTCAGCCTTCTGTTTGACACCGGCAAAGGGTACTTTGCGTATTGCATGACCACTTCCGAAGCTCCCCGGCGCAGGAACGGGATTTCGGTTATCACAGAGAATGCCGTGGCTGAAATGGAGGATCAGCTGCATCTTGGCAATGCCGCAGCTGAAGCCCAGGGACACCCGCGTCACACAGATGCCGCGAAAAACACAGCCAGCCGGAAAAAGAAAATACTGGTGGTGGACGACTCGGACTTTATGCGAAAAACAATGCTCAACCTGCTGGAAAGCGACTACGAAGTGCTGACGGCAGACTCCGGCCTGTCCGCCATCAGAAGTATTACCCTCACCCGGCCTGACCTGGTTCTGCTGGACTACGAGATGCCTGTATGCAACGGAAAACAGGTGCTGGAAATGATTCGCTCCGAAAAAGACTATGCGGATATTTCCGTGATTTTCCTGACCTGCAGGGTGGACAGGGAAAGCGTGGAAAGGGCCATTTTGCTCAGACCGGATGGATATCTATCCAAATCCCTTTCCACAGAGTCCATTAAAAGAGAAATTGATCATTTTTTTGGAAAGCAATAGCCCCGTCATTTCTTTTCAATGATCCGGTCAATGAATCCAAAATCCAGCGCATCCCCTATGCGCGGGCGGCCAATGCCCCGGCAATATCCTCCCGCATATCCAGCACCGCCGCGCGGGATGCCTCTGCATAATTCGCTGCGCCGTACCGGGCATATTTCTCCTGTTGGTAGGCGGCGATGATGCCTCTGGAAGAATTGATAATGGCCCCCAGCCCGTCCTCATTGAAGAAATGCGCCAGATCTGCGCCCTTGCCGCCCTGGGCCCCGTAGCCGGGCACCAGAATAAAAGTCCTGGGCATCACTTTCCGCAGGATCCTGCCCTGCTCCGGATAGGTAGCACCCACCACGGCACCCACGTAGCTGTAGCCGTCGCCCATGCACTCCTGCCCCCAGGCCGCTACCTGCTCCCCCACCAGTTCATAGATGGGCTTGCCGTCTGACAGCCTGTCCTGCAGTTCGCCGCTGCTGGGATTGGAAGTCTTCACCAGCACAAAGATGCCCTTTTTCTCCTCCTGGCACACCTTGATAAAGGGCTTCACGCCGTCGGAGCCCAGATAGGGATTCACCGTGACAAAGTCCTCGTCAAAGCCATAGTAGGACTTTTCGCCCACCTGCACCTTGCCAAGATGGCCCACCGCATAGGCTTCGGAGGTGGAACCGATATCCCCCCGCTTCACGTCTCCGATAACCACCAGGCCCTTTTCCCTGCAATAGTCCACGGTCTTTTTGAAGGCGATGATACCGGGAATACCGAACTGCTCGTACATGGCGATCTGAGGCTTCACCGCCGGAATCAGGTCATGGATAGCGTCCACAATCCCCTTATTGTACTGCCAGATGGCCTCCGCCGCCCCCTCCAGAGTCTCCCCGTACTGGGCGTAAGCCGCCTCCTGAATCTGCCGGGGAATGAATTTCATCATGGGGTCCAGGCCCACCACGATGGGAGCCCCTGTCTGCCGGATCTTGGTAATCAGTTTGTTAATCATATGCTTATCAATCCTCCTTCGGTTTTATGTTATACGAACGACCGATCAGATTTTCCTTCCCACGCGGGAATTGGAAAACCCGGCGGTCGTTTGTATATTTTGTTCCCTGCGCTCCATGGGAACTGAATAATTCCCCTTTACATTCGGACGGGGCTGTATTCATACAGCCCCATTTTAAGCGTCACACCAGAACGGCCCGCCTCTGTTCGGCATACTTCTTGATATTCGACGCGTTCACATACTTCTTGAAGTCATCACCCTCCACCACCACCAGCGTGGGAGCCTGCATGACGCCATAGCGCCTTGCCAGTTCCATGTTCTCCTCCGCGTCAATGGGCAGGTACTTCTCCCCTTTCAGATACTCCCTGGCCATCTTGCAGTTGGGACAGGTTCGGGTGGTAAAGAGATACTTTATATCCTGAGGGGCCTGCACGTCCACTTTGAGTTCATCCGCAAAGCTGGAAAGTGTCACCATACTGTGCATGGGCCGTTTCAATACGGACTTCTCCACATCGTACTCCGTGCGGTTAGCATATTCCTGCAGTTTGCCGTCGTTCCAGTTCTGCACCGGGCGATAATAGCCTGTGATCCGACTGTAAACCTCCGTCTTACAGCCGCAGTGAGGACAGGCGAACTGCTCCCCCGCCAGATAGCCATGCTCCTTGCAGATGGAATAGGTGGGGGACATGGTATAATAGGGCAGCCTGTAATTCTCCGCAATCTTCCGCACCAGGGACGCCGCCGCCTTCCAATCCGGCAGCTTCTCCCCCAGGAACGCATGGAATACCGTGCCGGAGGTATAAAGGGTCTGAAGCTCATCCTGAATATCCAGTGCGTCAAAGATATCCATGGTGTAGTCCACGGGCAGATGGGAGGAATTGGTGTAGTAAGGCGTGTCACCCTGCCTGCCCGCCGTCCTGATATCGGGCCATTTCTTCCGGTCGTGCTTGGCCAGGCGGTAGGTGGTACTCTCCGCAGGAGTGGCCTCCAGATTGTACAGGTCACCGTACTGCTCCTGGTAATCGGACAGGCGGCCACGCATATGGCTTAACACTTCCCTGGTAAACTCCTGGGTGCGCCGGTCGGACATATCCGCCTTCAGCCAGCCCGCATTAAGCCCTGCCTCATTCATGCCGATGAGTCCGATGGTGGAAAAATGGTTGTCAAAGGTGCCCAGATATCTCCTGGTATAAGGATACAAGCCCTCCTCCAGCAGTCTGGTAATCACGCCCCGCTTGATCTTCAGCGAACGGGCGGCAATATCCATCATATGGTTCAGCCTCTTATAAAAGTCGTCCTTGTCGGCGGACAGATAGGCGATCCTGGGCATGTTGATGGTCACCACACCCACGCTGCCGGTACTCTCTCCAGACCCAAAGAAACCGCCGGTCTTTTTCCGCAGCTCCCGCAGATCCAGCCGCAGGCGGCAGCACATGCTCCGCACATCGCCGGGCTCCATATCGGAATTGATATAGTTGGAAAAATACGGAGTGCCATACTTTGCCGTCATCTCAAACAACAGCCGGTTATTCTCCGTATCGGACCAGTCAAAATCACGGGTGATGGAGTAGGTGGGAATGGGATACTGGAAGCCTCTGCCATTGGCGTCACCCTCAATCATGGTCTCGATAAACGCCTTGTTGACCATGTCCATCTCCCTCTTGCAGTCCTTATACTTGAAATCCATCTCCCGGCCACCCACGATGGCAGGCAGTTCCGCCAGGTCCCCCGGAACAGTCCAGTCCAGGGTAATATTGGAAAAAGGTGCCTGGGTACCCCATCGGCTGGGTGTATTCACGCCATAAATAAACGCCTCAATACACTTTTTTACTTCCGCATAGGAAAGGTTGTCCGCCTTCACAAAGGGGGCCAGATAAGTGTCAAAGGATGAAAACGCCTGCGCGCCGGCCCACTCATTCTGCATAATCCCCAGAAAGTTCACCATCTGGTTGCACAGCACGGACAGATGTCTGGCCGGTGCGGAAGTGATCTTTCCGGTAATCCCTCCCAGCCCTTCCCTGATCAACTGCTTCAGGGACCAGCCCGCGCAATAGCCCGTGAGCATGGACAGGTCGTGGATATGGATATCCGCATTGCGGTGCGCCTCCGCAATCTCCTCGTCGTAGATCTCGGACAGCCAGTAATTGGCCGTCACTGCGCCGGAATTGCTCAAGATCAGCCCTCCCACGGAATAAGTCACCGTGGAGTTCTCCTTCACACGCCAGTCCTCCACCTTCACATAACTGTTTACCACATCCTTATAATCCAGAATTGTGGATTTCATGGCGCGCAGCTTTTCCCGCTGCTTGCGGTACAGGATATAGGCTTTAGCCGCTTCCTCATAGCCCGCCTGTCCCAGCACCTTCTCCACACTGTCCTGAATGTCCTCCACATAGATGGCACCGTCCCTGATCTTGGACTGAAAATCCGCCGTAACCCGCAGCGCCAGAAGATCCACAATGTCATTGTTGTACTCCATCTGAGTAGCCGTAAATGCCTTCATGATGACATCGTTAATCTTGCCGAGCGTAAAGTCCACCCTGGAGCCGTCCCTCTTCATCACCTGAATCATACCAAATTTCCCCTTTCCTGCATAACGCGGGCTGTGCCCGTGTTGTTGTTTGGAAGCAGAGCTTCCAGGCTTCTCCCCCTTTATTACGGCAAGCCGTATTCCATATTCTATCATTCCCGGAAAGGTAAGTCAATCGCCACGCCACAATATCTTGTATTTCGTATATATGTATATGGCAAATATGGCATTGTATCTGTTAATCCCCCATAGACAGGGCCTTTTAACGGGTGGACAGAAACTCGTATTCCCTCCTGGCTACCTGGTCGTCCGGATAGGTCCTCAGATAGCTTTCCATAAGCACCAGGGCCTGCCGGTAATCATGCAGGTACTCATAAGTAACGGCCTCGTTGAACAGCAGGGACTGCATCACGTCATTGCCCTCAATCTGCATGCCGGACTGAAAGGCGGACAGCGCCGCATGGTAATCCCCCCTTGCCATCTCACACAGGCCCAGCTGATTGTAGATCCGGGCGTCCGAGGTGTCCTTACTCAGATAATTATTGTACACGCTGGCAGCATAGTTGTAATCTCCTGTGGCCTCGTAGGATTTGCCCAGGTACAGGGACGCTTCCGCGCCGCCCTGGTCCTTGGCAGTCTCCAGCGCCAGATAGGCCGACTGGTATTCCTCCAGATAGAAGTACATCCTCCCCTTGTCGTAGGCACTCATCTGCTCCCCGTTTCCGTCCATGGCGGCTTGCAGGTAGACCTGCCCCATCTCCTTATAACCGTAGCTGTGCAGCACCTCGTAGATCTGGATCAGCCGGTCAAAATTCTTGCCGTCCATGGCGATTACTTTGTCGAAATCCTCCTTGGCCCCCGTGTAATTATCCAGTCCCATGCGGGCATTGCCCCGCAGAAACAGAGCGTCCTCATTGGCCGGCTGCAAGGCCAGGATCGCGCTGTATATCTCCTCCGCCTCCGAAAGCCGCCCCTCCTTTGTGTAGGCCGCCGCCAGATAGAAGTTGATATCATAGTCCACGTCTTCCACCCAGCCGTCGGAATATCCCAGGGCTTCCAGAAAAAACGTTGCCGCCTGGCTGTACTGTGTCAATCCCATATAGGCGATGCCCTCCGCCCTTGCCAGTTCCTTCCCGTTCTCGCCCGCCGCCCTCGCCAGATCAAAATTCTCTATGGCATTTTGATAGTCCAGCGCCTTCAATGCCTCCATGCCCAGGGCCGTATTTTCCTCGCCCTTACCACAGCCGCCCAAAAACAGCAGGCATCCCAGCGCCGCCAGCGCCCACCCCCTCCGATGTCCCGCAGGCAGGCTGCCCTTTTCCCTTTTGTATCCTGTCATACTTACCTCTTTCTGGCATACTTTTTCCCGTTTTTTTCCTGATACATGTTCTTATCCGCCTGCTGCAGGCAGCCAAGCAACGGCACACACTGGTCACAGCGGGCATAACCGATACTGGCCGAGAGTTCATAGGGCTTGTTTCCTCCCTCGTTAAAGCTGCTGATCCGCCTGCGGATGGCGGCAATCCGATCCTCCACAATCTCCCGGGCCTGAACCGCCATGCAGATCTGGAACTCGTCTCCGCCTGTGCGGGCGGCCACGCCCTTCTCCCCCTGCTCCTCTGCCAGAATCCCGGCCAGGGCCCTGAGGGCCGCATCACCCTCCAGATGCCCATAATTGTCATTGATATATTTCAGTCCATCCATATCCACACTGACCACATAGAAGCTCTCACCCTTCTGTTTTAGACAGTTATAGCTTTTCTGCAATACCCTCTCCATCTCCCGGCGATTGGGAATCCCTGTCAGTTCATCCCTGCCATAATGCCTGCGCATCTCATTCAGCGCCTGGTTCTCCTCGTACATCTGCAATTTGGCCAGGGACATGGACATGCTGGATATCCAGGTCTGGAACTGATACCGCAGATCATCCGGCCAGTCGGTGGTCAGCACCACATAGCCAAAACAGTCGTTTCTCTCATGCAGAGGGCTGATATAGAGAATTTCCCCGTCCCTGCGATAGCCGGCGGGAAGCAGTTCCCTGCGTGGAAAGCGCTCCTCATGGGGAATGTCCTCCTTCATGCTCATAACGTTGCGCAGCACCATGTGTTCCGTATACTGGTTCATCATTGCCGCTTTTTCTTCCTGACGTTCCTGCCCGTCACACATGCAGATATAGATTTGATTGAACCGGATTGTGCTGATATAGGCTCTTCCCACATTCATCAGGGCCCGGAAGGTATCCGTATTTTCCAGATCCACATACATGGAATTACCATGGTAGAGGGCGTTTTGCAGCTGCTCCTTGTGATGGAACAGTTTTCTCACCGCCTCCTCGTCAAGGCTCTGGGCGCAGCCACAGGACCCCCGGTACCTGCTGACGATCTCCACACTGCCGACGCCTTCCCGGGCATCCCTGCCCTGCCACAGATTCTCCAGCATCCGTACCGCCCGTCGCCCCATATCCCGATAGTTCACCTTGATCGTGGTCAGGGCGGGAATCGCTACCCTGGACTCCTCCACATCATCAAAGCCTGACACGCACACCTGATCCGGTACCCGGATTCCTTTTTTATGCAGGGAATCACAGATGGATATGGCCATATAGTCGTTGGCGCAGACTATCGCCTGGGGCAGGATACGCTCCCCGGCCGGGGAACTGTCTTCCTCCAGAAACCAGTCCAGAGCCTCATCCCCCATATTTTTCCAATAATTCCCATGAAAAATCATATGCTCCGTCACAGGCAGCCCATGCTTTTCCATGGTATCCAGATACGCTTTCAGCCGCAGCTGGGCGTCCTTCATCTCACGTTTCCCTGACATGAAGCAGATTCGCCTGAAACCGTGTCCCTGAATAAAATGCTCCACCATACTGCAGACGGAGTCATAATTTTCTGTCAATATGCTGTGGAAGCGGGGATCCTCCCTGCGCAGGCAGATAACCGGGCAGCCGGTGGCCTGTAGCAGCATCTCCGTCAGTTCCTCATACATCCCTTCCACATTGAACGTATCCCCTGCCAGCACCACCCCGTCATAGCTGGTCAGATCAGGGATATGTATGATGCTCTTCTCCCCGTAGCATTGGAAAATATTGGGGCTGTAAGAGCCAAAATTGTTAAAAATATGCAGGCTGTACCCCTGTTTTTGAACTTCCTCAATGATTCCCCCGGTGACCTCCGATTGGTATTCGGCAGACACTTCCCCGACAAACAATGCGATTTTTTTCATTTTATCCCCATCTATGCAGCGCACACTCAGATCAATAGCAGATTATGTATTTTATTCAACCTATCCTCTATACATACGGCAGGCCGACCAGCCATACAATCAAAAAGAAGTCCTGAGACATCTTATGTTTATCATACTCTTTTTTGGGCAAAATGTCCAATAAAAAAGAACCCCCGGCAGACATTTCTGCCGCAGAGGTTCTCCTGCATCCTCATGTGTCCCTAGACAGGGGCCGCCCCCCGTAATTTATCAATGATATACGCGCATACCTGGCTCCGTTCCATGCCCAGCGCAATAGCCAATTCGCCGTAAAGGCTGTCCTCCGCCTGCTTAAAATACCGGCCGTCCACCGCAGTTTCCTTCCGTCCGGCCTGCAGGCGCTTCTGCTTGCGCCCATAGATGGTCTTTATGACCCGCACCCACTCCGTGCTGTCATTGCTCCTCATGCAGCTGCGGTATTCCTGTTCTATCAGCTTTTCATTGGAAATCTTCAGCGGCGCGATCTTCGGAATCTCGTCAACAAGCTGCTCCGCCTGTTCCCGAGTCAGCACCTCCCGCATGGAAGCCGCATTATCCACCGGCACATAGACCGTGCTGGCCGTGATATACAGCGGTTTCAGGATATAGTACAGCTTGGCCTTGTCCACACCGGATATGTCCAGCGTCGTAATATCCTCTATCGTACATACTCCTTTATTGCCACATACCACATACTGCCCTACACTGTACATATTTACCTGCCTTTCTATAATTATAGTCCCGTCTCTGTACTACGCTGGCCCCTGGCCCCGTTTTGAGACTGCTTTTTACCCACGGGCTTTAGCGCCCGTAAGTGCAATTTCCTCTCGCCCTTTTGCAGGCTATACTGCTTCCCCGTCCGGCCTGCCGGCACCTTCCCGGCGGAGCAATTTCCGCCCGCTTTGGCATTCGGAAATTCTCTTTTTAGTTGCTATTCATATTCTTTCTATATTTTAACACTTTTAAACATTCATTGTCAGTAAAATTTCTGACTTTTTTTTAACTTTGTGAAATATGTCGGCAAACAGAGGGATGTCACTTGTATATTCTGTCTATGACTTTTTTCCTAAATTTGATGCAAACCGATGCAAAAGATGATTTTGGCACAGCCTTACGCCCATAAAAACAGGCACCTGCGAAAAACTCCGCAAGTGCCCCGTCTATGTATTTCTGCCTATATCTTAAATTTGGAAATCGTCTCATGCAGCTGGTCCGCCACTTCGTTCAGACTCCTGGCGTTGCCGTCCATGTTCTCCATGATGGCGCTCATCTCTGTAGCCGATGCGGAAGTCTCCTCCGTGCTGGCTGCATTCTCCTCGGCGATGGCCGTCAGGTTCTGCACCACGTCCACCACCTTGACCCTGGCCTGATCCAGTTCCTCTGTTCTTCTGGCAATGGTCCGGATACCCTCTATGGACTGGGTGATGCCTTCCTTCACATCTCCGAAAGCCCTCTCCGTCAGATTCACATTCTCATCCTGCCTTTCGATGACGGCCTTCACATCCGACATGGTCTGCACGGAGCGCTGAGTCTCCTGAATCAGCAGTTCGATAATACCGGTGATCTGCTGGGCAGACTCGTTGGACTGTTCCGCCAGCCTCTGGATCTGTCCGGCCACAACGGCAAAGCCACGGCCCTGCTCCCCGGCCCTTGCCGCCTCAATGGATGCATTCAGGGACAGCAGATTGGTCTCCTCCGCAATATCGGTGATAATATCTACAGCCATCTTGATCTTCATGGCGGACTCGTTGGTTACATCGGTCTGCTTGGCAATCACGGCGATGGCATCCTTGGTCTGCCGGTTCACCTCTCCCAGGGCATCGAGTATCTTCATGGCCTGCTCGCTGGCGCTGCGCATCTTCCGTGCATTCTCCCGCAATTCGTCCACTTCCACGCCGGTCTCCTCAATCATACTGCCCATGACAATGATCTGCTCCGTGGCGGTCTGGGTCTCCTGGGCCTGGCTGGTGGCACCCTCTGCGATCTCATTTACCGCCTTCTCCACCTGCTCCACTGTATTCAAAGTCTCATCCACGCTTTGGGCCATACTGCCTGACGCGGCGTGAAGCTTCTCACATTGCTCATTGATATTGTTTGCCACAATGGCCAGTTCCTGCTGCAACGCCGAGATCGCCCGATTCATCACGCCGGTCTCGTCCTTACGGTTTCTGTTCAGCAGGCCCTTCCCGGATTCCATCTCGGTGAAATCCAGTTCTGCCAGCCGGGAAGCCGCCCTGGTGGTTCTCTCAATGGGCTTTACCAGCTTCAGCGCCACAATGAAGCCAACTATATTGCAAAGAAATAGTACGATCAGCCCGCCGATGCTGCTGTTTATGGTCAGGCTTGCCACCGCCCGCAGGATTTCTCTCTCATCCGCAGTCACCACCAGAATGAAGTCCATGTCCGGATCAATATAGAAAGAGGCATACTTGGTCACGCCATGGAAGTCATATTTGATCACATCCGTATCCGGCCTGTTCCCCCTGCCAATCTCTTCTACCAGGTGCCTGACCGCATCATTCTCCACCGGCTGCCCGATCTTATCCGCCGTGGGATGATACATCATCGTGCCGTCACGGGAAACCAGATACGCATAGCTGCTGTCCATCCCTCTGACCTTTACGCTCCCCAGATACCGCTCCAGCACCTGGGTTGCCATCACTTCGTCATACCCCTGGGTTGACACGCCTCTCTGTAAACTCTCACCTGTGATATATACCATATCCTCCATATAATTTTCCGTGAGGTCCGTAATGCTGCCACGGGCCAGCGGCACAGCGGTGGCTATGCAGATCACTACGCTGGACAGCACAGTGCCAAACACCAGCATCAAAATCTTCATCTTGATGGAATGAAAAAAGGAAACTCTGTTCTTCTGTTCTTTCATAGTCTGTGATACCCTCTCTGAACTTTTATGTAATTATAAACAGCGTTATTATTGTACTACATTTTCAGCACCGGCACAAGCTATTTTCTCATTTTATATGATCCATTTTCAATTTTTATCCGGGTCCACTTTCCCTGCTTGAACAAAAAAACTCGAAAAATCGTGGAAATGCAATCCTCTTTCTCAAATAGTGTGCCTGCGCTGTTGAATGTTGAATTGGTTCTCACAAGCCTGCTGTGCCAGCCGCGCGCTCCTGCGGCAATAGCCATTTTTCATCCGAATAGCAAAACAGGCCAAAAACCCTTTGCATCCCTTTCCATATTGTGTTAATATAAATAAAATGTTCCGGTGCCCTTACAGATGCGAAAGGCAAGCAGCCTCCGCCCTGCCAGGGGCCGGAGAAATATCCGCCCCCGCCGGAAGCTGCCGGCGGCAAAGGCGGAGCGCCAATTCAGGAGGTAGAATTATGAACGCTAGAGAATGTATCATGGGCCGCAGAAGCATCCGTTCCTACACCGGCCAGCCCGTCCCCCACGAACTGATTGACGAAGTGGTGGAAGCCGCATCCTACGCCCCCAGCTGGAAGCATACGCAGATCGTCAGATACATCGCGGTGGAGGGAAGCCTCAAGGCAGAGGTCGCAAAATGCACCTCCGGCTATGCGGGCAACGGTGTCATCATTGACCAGGCACCCATGGCTGTCGTTGTGACCATCATCAAGAACCGCAGCGGTTTTGAGCGCGACGGTTCCTATTCTACCCACCGCGGCGACGGCTGGCAGATGTATGATGCCGGTGTTGCCAGCGAGGCGTTCTGCCTGGCCGCCTATGACAAGGGCCTTGGTACCGTTATCATGGGTATTATTGACGATGATAAGATAGCCGCCCTGTTGAACGTCCCCCAGGACAGGGAGGTGGTGGCCGTTATTCCCGTGGGCTATCCCGCAGAATCCCCCGTTGCCCCCAAGCGCAAGCCCGTGGAGGAATTGATCGCTTATATGTCATAATATGGAAAGTCGAAGAGTTTGCTCTTCGGCTTTTCTTTCGTGCCCCCAACAGAACGCTAAACCAACCGCCCGGACTGTACCCCAGTTACGGACTCAACAGAGCTTGTTCCACCGGGAGGGGTACTGGCAGGGCGATTGCGGAACTCTAAACAGCCAACAATGAGAAAGTCAAGAGGAAACTATAACCGTCTCGGAACGGAGATGCCATCTGCCAACAAGCAGATAGAAGAAAGCTTTAGCTGCGTCACCATACAGATAAAACATTCTTCTCCTCAGAGGTGCCGGAGCGCAGAGACGGAACGCTAAATAGGAGGGTTTTATATGAGACATCTTATGAGTCCCCTGGATTTCACAACCCAGGAGTTGGACAGGCTTTTTGACCTGGCCGGCGACATTGAACACAACCTGCAAAAATATGCCCACGCCTGTGACGGAAAAATCCTGGCTACCTGTTTCTACGAGCCCAGTACCCGGACGCGCCTGAGTTTTGAGTCCGCCATGACCCGCCTGGGCGGCAGGGTCATCGGCTTTTCCGACGCAGGCTCCTCTTCCGCCTCCAAAGGCGAGAGCGTGTCCGATACCATCCGTGTGATCTCCTGCTACGCCGATATATGCGCCATGCGCCACCCCAAGGAGGGGGCACCCATGGTAGCCATGGAACACTCCCTGATCCCGGTGATTAACGCCGGGGACGGCGGCCACCAGCATCCCACCCAGACCCTGACGGACCTGCTGACCATCCGCAGCCTGGGGGGCTCTCTGGGGGGCTTTACCATCGGTCTCTGCGGCGACCTGAAGTTCGGCCGCACAGTGCATTCCCTGATCCACGCCCTGGTGCGCTACGAGGATATCCGCTTCCTCTTCATCTCCCCGGAGGAACTGAGAGTGCCTGACTATATCACCGAAATGCTGAAAAGCAAAAACATCCCTTACGAGGAAGTCACCAGCCTGGAGGATGTGATGCCCCGTCTGGACATGCTGTACATGACCCGTGTGCAGAAGGAACGCTTCTTCAACGAAGAGGATTACATCCGGCTGAAAGACTTTTATATCCTGGACATGGCTAAGATGGAACTGGCCAGGCCGGATATGCTGGTACTCCATCCTCTTCCACGCGTCAACGAAATATCGGTGGAGGTGGACAACGATCCCAGGGCCGCCTATTTCCGGCAGGCCCAGTACGGTGTCTACGTGCGCATGGCGTTGATATTGACACTGCTGGAGTTGACATAGACCCAAAACGAATAGGAGGAAATCATGTTAAATGTTGGAAAAATTGAAGAGGGCTTCGTGTTGGACCATATCAAGGCAGGAAAAAGCCTCTCTCTCTATGATCATCTGGGACTGGACAAGCTGGACTGCACCGTAGCCATTATCAAAAACGCCCGCAGCAATAAGATGGGCAAAAAAGATATCCTGAAAGTGGAATGCGACATCAACATGCTGGATCTGGACGTACTGGCCTATATTGACCATAACATTACCGTCAACGTCATCAAGGACGGGGAGATCGTGGACAAAAAGGATCTGGTGCTGCCCCGGCAGATCAAGGACGTGATCCACTGCCACAACCCCCGCTGCATCACTTCCATAGAGCAGGAACTGCCCCATATCTTTTATCTGGCCGATCCTGCGAAGGAGGTATACCGCTGTAAGTACTGTGAGGAGAAATATACGGAGCGGTCCAAAAATAAAAAATAAAAGCAGTGTTGCCGAAGGATAATCCAATGGACCGGATTGGGTGGAATGGGCAGGCTGAAGGAGAAGCTGCAACCTTCATCCCGATTTAAGAGGAAGGTTGCAGCGTTTTGTATTTTCAGACGCAATCATCCGTCTTCAGCATTGGGCGCTCCCTGTCACGCCCGCATCAAGCCGTCCACACTCAATACCACACCGGTAATATAGGACGCTTTCTCCGATGCCAGAAATACAAAGGCATTGGCGATATCCTCAGGCTGTCCCAGGCGTCTCAGCGGGATGCGGGCGATCATGGGATCAATCACTTCCCTGGGCACCGCCTTCATCATATCCGTCTCCGTGATGCCGGGAGCCACCGCATTCACCCGGATTCCCTTGGGGCCCAGTTCCCGGGCCAGGGAGAGCGTAAACCCATTCACGGCAAATTTGGATGTGGGATAAGCCACGCCGCCGGGCTGTCCCGATATGCTGACCATGGAGGAGGTGTTGAGAATCACACCGCTTCCCTTCTTTTCCATGATATCGCAGGCCGCCTTGGAGCAGTTGAAGGTACCTTTCACATTCAAATCCATCACCTTGTCAAAGATCTCCTCCGTGTAGTCAGAGAAATGTGTACTCTCCGAAATTCCTGCATTGTTCACCAGGATATCCAGACTGCCATACTGCCGGGCCACCTTGTCAAAGGCGGCTTTCACCTCCGCATAATCACTGAGATTGGGCCAGATCCCCTCCACCTTCGCCCCGGGGAATTCCTCTTTAAGCTGTGCTACGGCCTTGTCCGCCGTCTCCTGCCTGCTGGCGCAAAGCACCACCGCCGCTCCCTCCTGCAAAAACGCCCTTACCGTGGCGAAACCGATTCCCCGGCTCCCGCCCGTCACGATTGCTACCTTGTCCTTTAATTCCATAATGGCCTCCTTTTTTTCATGATATGTTAGTATACACCTTTTTCTGTAAAAAGAGAACAGCGATCCCTTACATTTTTGTCCATGTCCTCCCACTGTCGGCACTGCCCCGGCCAGGCTTCCCTTCCGGCAGGTTCCGGGCGTTTCCTGTATCATCTCCACCCTCCGCATAAAGGCCCGGCTGCCCCTGATTCCTTTCTGTCCACATATCCGCAGAAGGGATCGGAGACCGAACTGTTTTCCGGGCCTGCGGGAAAGAATTTCCCATTGCGCCCGTCCCCCAAAAGAGGTAATATGAAAAAAGCATTGTAAGGAATTTGTAAGAAACACCCACAGAGAATCGTAAAAAATGAGTTATATACTGGTAACAGCTTGAAAGATACAGCTTCAGCTTTTTCTAAAAAATGAGTCTGGTATTGACGGCATGGCCCGGCAGGGCTTGCTGCGGAAAGGAAGAAACATGCGGGATTGTGTGCTGGTTGTGGATGACGACAGAGAGATTGTGAAGGCTATCGGCATTCTGCTGGAGGGGGAGGGCTACGAGGTGCTGCGGGCTTATGACGGGCTGCAGGCCCTGGATATCCTTGCCACCAGGCAGGTGCGGCTGGTGCTTATTGATGTAATGATGCCAAAGCTGGACGGTCTCTCGGCAGTTATGCGCATCCGAGAGAAACAGAACATCCCCATTATCGTCCTCTCCGCCAAGAGCGAGGACACCGACAAGGTACTGGGATTGTCCATGGGGGCGGACGACTACGTGTCCAAGCCCTACAATCCTCAGGAACTGGCAGCCCGGGTGAAAAGCCAGCTCCGACGCTATACCACGCTGGGGGACATCCATGCCGGAAGCTGCGCGGACGAACTGCGGAACGGGAGGCTTTTGTATCGCACGGAGGAAAAGACTCTTTATGCGGACGGGGAACCCGTAAAGCTCACCGCCACGGAGATCGGAATCATTGATCTGCTGATGCGCAATCCGGGAAGAGTCTTCCCTGCCGAGGAGATCTACCGCCGGGTGTGGGGCGAGGACGCATTCGCGTCGGAGAACACCGTCATGGTGCATATCCGGCGCATTCGGGAAAAAGTGGAACTGAATCCAAAAGAGCCAGAATATATAAAGGTGGTGTGGGGCATTGGATACAAAATGGAAAAACAGAAAAAAAGGAATTAGCTTTATAATCTTCTTTGCCGGGGCCAGCCTGACGCTGGGTGGCGGCATCGAGCTTGCACAGAAGCTGCCCGGAAGCTTCTGGAGACATCCGGACAAGGTATTGCAGGACGACTACCAGCAAAGCTACCGTTTTCGAGACTATATCTCAGGCCGTCTGGAGGCATTCCTTGCCATGGCTACAGACTCCTACGACGGCTATTATGACAGCTACGGCTATTGGGATTACTATGGCTACGCCTATCCCGGCACTTTGAGAGACACTGTCGTCGAAGATGCGCGGCAGCTGGTTCCCCTGGAAGAATCGGAGATGTCTGAAGAAGAACTGGAGGAATATTGCAGGTGGCAATACGACCTGAACTCGGGCGAGTGGTACGACTATAGCTGGCAGGACCGGGAAGCTTCCCTCACGGACGAGCAGCGGAGGGAAAAGCGGAAGGAGTTGTGCATAAAAATCGCCCAGCAATATCATGACAATATCAAAAAGGACCAGAACCTGCTCTATTCCGTCGCCTATGACGGAAAGGTCCTGTATACCAACTCGGATCTGCTTCCCACAGACGGCAGTCTGAACCCGCCGGAGGGCTACAATTTCCTGCTGCAATATGCAGACGGGAAAGTCCGGATCTTCAAGGACGGAAAAGAACTGAATGTATACGGGGACGGCTATTACCGGGGCGACAGTGAATGGTATGTGCCCGGCTACCGCAATTTTACAGTGGATGAGGAGATGAAAAAGGCCGTTATCTGCATGGCCGTGGCCCAGGAACCCGTCCTGTATATGGAAAGTTCCTACGCCAGAGGCAGCTATCGGCAAATGGACAATACCCTGTATTGGATGCGGTATAATACTCTGGAAAACAGAAAGCTGCTGATCTGGTACACAACGGCTCTTGCAGCGGGGCTGGCTCTGCTAGTCATATCATTCCTGTGCAGGAAATCCAAGCGGGAGGCGGATGCGGCAATCGCCCGGTTTACTGGTAAAATCTGGTTTGAAGGTAAAATATTGCTGGGCCTTCTGGTGCTGTATCCGCTGCTTCTGCTCTGGGTCACATGGAGTACTCAAAACTATGGAGACTTTTGGTATGAGTGGGAGTACATGGCGGAAGCAACTATGGATTACTGGTTTGACGCATCTTACATCGGCGGCTCTTTCCTCAAGATGCTCTGCCATCTTCCCCACTGGTCCTATATCATCCTCTTCTGGCTGGTATATCTGGCCGTCAACGACCTGCGCCGCAATCAAAAGGTCTGGAGACATGGACTGGTAGCCAAGCTGCACCGTACCTTCAGTGCCAGGGCTTTGCGGCAGCCCCTGTCCGTGAAAGCAGCCCGCCGCGGCAGCGCCGCTTTTGACGCTGCCGCCGTCTTCGGCCTGCTGATGCTGGCGGGAGGAGTCATCGGCTATATCCAGGGCCACCATAACACAGAGACTGTCTGGGGCATCGGCAGCCTGTTCTTCCTGCTCCTGGTGGGATACCTGGTGTTGCAATACCGGATCGGTGCGAAAAATATGGAACTTGCCCGGGATCTGGAGACATTGTCCAATCGTATCCGGGATATCCGAAACGGAGACTATACAGGGAACGGCGGCTTTGCCGGAGACAAAAATGACTCCGGGGAGGGAGATAACTCCCACCTGGCAGGCCACGACCTGGAGGACACCATGGCCCGGCTGGAGGACATCCGGTACGGCATGGCAAACGCCGTGGATGAGCAGATGAAGAGCGAACGCATGAAGGTGGAACTCATTGCCAACGTGTCCCACGACATCAAGACGCCGCTGACCTCCATCATCAGTTATGTGCAGTTTCTAAAGGAAGAAAAGGCGCTGCCGGAGCATGTACAGGACTATGTAAAGATTCTGGACGAAAAATCCCAGAGGCTGAAAAACATGGTACAGGATGTGTTTGCCGTAAGCAAAGCCGCCTCCGGGGAATTGCCTATGCATATGGAAGAGTTGGATTTTGGCAAGCTGCTGCTCCAGACCCTGGCGGATATGGAGGAACAGATCGAAAACAGCAAAGTCACTTTCCGCACAGAGATTCCGGAATCCCCCGTGATGATCATGGCCGACGGCCAGCGGATGTACCGGGTATTCCAGAACCTGTTCCAGAACGCCATACAGCACTCCTTAGACGGCTCCAGAGTGTTCGTAACCCTGCAAGCTGACGGATGTATGGCGGTGGCCAGCGTCAAAAACACCTCCCATCTGGAGCTGGAAAAGGACAAGGATTTCACGGAGCGCTTCACCAGGGGAGACCAGAGCCGCACCGACGGCGGCAGCGGCCTGGGACTGTCCATCGCCCAGAGTTTCACGGAAGCCTGCGGCGGAACCTTTAGCTGGGAGACCAATGCTGACCTGTTTGTGGTAACCGTATCGTTCCGGATTCTGGGCAATTGACTACGATTGTAGGGGCTATATGGAAAAATGAATCCCCCGGACTCAGCTTTTGCAAGATAGCGAGTCCGGGGGCATGTCTACCTTATGCTGATTTCTTCTCTAACTCTTCAACCCTTCTCGTCAATTCATCAATCATTTTTAGAAGTAACGCCGTATTGTCGTTTTCAAGCTTTGTGATCCTATAATATTGATTGAGTTCGTCCAGATTTTTCTGTACCTTATTTATGTGCTTTTCTAATATATTTCTTGTACGTTCCATTTCCTCCAAGATCAGGTTTTCGGATTCCGCAAGTCTCGTATCCATCAGTGTCTCCATCTTCTTTTCGGATTCCCCGAGTCTCGTATCCATCATTGCTTCCATCTTCTTTTCGGATTCCCCGAGTCTCGTATCCATCATTGCTTCCATCTTCT
>CAMWSA010000012.1 GCA_947176785.1 uncultured Lachnospiraceae bacterium | reverse complement strand
TCTTCATACTCCTTTTGCTTATTTGAAGGTACACGAACCAGAGCCTTGTAATAAGTACTCCTTGGGAATTTCAAGGCACTGCAAAGCTGGGACACAGAGTAATCGGTCAGGTTGTTCTGGATAAAAGTCACAATTTCGGCTATTGTTCTTTTGCGAATATGGCGGTCACTTTTTTTAATATTTCATTCTCAGTCTTAAGACGCTGGTTCTCTTTCTGGAGAGCCTTATACTCCCTGAGGGTAACCAGCGGTAAGCATATACAGGTCATAACCGAAATACCAGCACTCCCGGTGGGAATCCCAGCCGATGTTACAGTCAGGCTGTCTGTAGATACGGTCGCAGGTGCAGTCCCTGATTCCCTTTTCGAGGCAGCAGCAGATGCGTTTCTTACGTTCCTTTGCGGAAGTGTAGACAGGTGTGCCGTCCCCGGCAAGGGAAAGGCTGAGAAGGTCGACCAGGCCGTCCTGAACAGAGCGTTCAAGGAACAGCCCTTTAAAGACATCATAAAGCCGTTTACAGGGAGCCATATCCTTCGGAGGATGGAGCTGGAACTGTTCCATGAGCTCTTTTACAGAGACTTTCTCCACGGGCGGAGCCTTTTCCCCTTTCTTATCGGGCTTCTTTGGCTTTTCCTTCGGCGGGTGGACAGGGTTGGAAAGATTGTCCTTATCAGACATCCAGAGACGGCCTTGGAAATCATAAAAAGTACCGACACCCGGAGTGTCGCCAACGGGAAAGCCGGAAAGGATGGCATGGAGATGGTTCTCTTTGAGGTCGGCTGCCCACTTTGTATAGGAGGTGACCTTGAATTCCACAGAAAGCAGGATGGAGCGGAGCATGTCTGAGGGAAGTCTTGGAGCAGGGCCAAAGTTGGAATAACGGTCAGCCATGAGGGAGTCCATATCAGAGAGGTCAAGGTTCCAGAACTTCTCCATGATTTTCCATGTGGAAACAGGCAGAGAGGAAACAGCATCTGGATAGTATTTACGAAGCTCAGCCAGGACACGTTCCTGGTAGGCGGAATGACCGCCGGGATTATAAGGTTTCAATAGATCGCCTTGAGATAGAGAAGCTATGCCGGCTAGTAGTATGTACTCGAAGTTCTTGTGCAAATAATATCTGCGTTTTCGCAGTAATACAGGACTTATTATTCACATTAATACGCACAAGAACTTACAGTACATTCTACTAGTGCAGATTTATTACCACCCGGACCGGCATCCGGCAGACTCGAAGCCGGAAGTGGATGCATAACAGTAACAGACAGATAGGATTATAAGGGTGACTGTACAAACAGAATAATCCGAAAAATAGGTGTTTCGTTATCTGCATGGCTATGTTATAATTTGGTTCAAGAAGGGATGTGATTATATGGGGATGGCGGAATTTGAACGAAGGAAAGACGAAAAGCTCAATGGCGTGACTTATGATATGTCACCTGCGCCAGGGTATCAGCATGGGATTGTAAATGGGAATATTTACAACGTCATAAAAACTGGATTAAAGAATAGTCTCTGTCTTGCTTTTATGGAGAATCTGGACTTTAAATATCATCCAGAGGAAAATGATGATTATCTGTGTCCGGACATTATGATCATATGTGACCGCAAGCATTTAAAAGGAGGGGCCTACAACGGTGTCCCCAAATTCATTGTGGAGACATTGAGCCCTTCCACGGCAAAAAGGGATAGATCAGAGAAAAAGGATATCTACGAAAAAGCCAAAGTGGAAGAATATTGGATTGTATCACCACAAGGTAAATCAGTAGAAATATATTATCTGGAAAATGGAAAATATATCTTGGAAGAGAGTTACATTCTTCAGAATGATAAAGAAGATGAACACTATAATGCTGAGACAGAAATATGTTTGAAGGCATTTCCTCACATTAAGATGACTTTGCGTGAGATTTTTGAGGGATTAGAGGGTTAGAATGTAATCATGAATTATAAAATTTCTGTCATTGACGACAGTTCTGCCGATACGGAATATGTAGCCGGCCTCGCCGCCCGGTGGGCTCAGTCCGCCGGGCATACTTTGAAGATCTCCACATTTCCCTCGGCGGAAGCCTTTCTCTTTCAATACGAGGACGAGCAGAATTTCGATATCCTGCTGCTGGATATTGAGATGGGGGAGTTAAACGGCGTTGATCTTGCAAAGAGGGTGCGCCGGGACAATGACACAGTCCAGATTGTTTTTATCACCGGTTATCCGGATTTCATTGCGCAGGGGTATGAGGTCTCTGCGCTGCATTATCTCATGAAGCCGGTTTCCTATGAAAAGCTGTGCGGGGTGCTGGATAAGGCCGTCACCAATCTGGCAAAGGCGGAAAAGCGGCTGTGTGTGACCTATGACCGCAGGATGGATTTTGTGCCGCTCTCGCGGATCCTATACATCGAGGCCCAGAGACAGTGGGTGTTGATCCATACTTTTGATGAGACCTACCGGATGAAAAAATCCCTTGCCGAGACGGGAAATGAACTGGATGAGTACTTTTTCAAATGTCAGCGGTCATATCTGGTAAACCTGTGTCATGTCACGCAGATCAGGAGCAGCTGCGTGGCGCTGAAAAACGGGGAGGAGGTTCCCATCAGCCGGGGGATGGCGGAGAAGATAGGAAAAGAAATGATACGCCTGTTTTAGTTTAATGCTTAAGAGGTATGTATGTTGTTACAAAAATGGATTGACAAACGAATCGAGGACTACCAGAGTGATCTGCTCCAGAAATATTGTGACGAAGTGGAGTCCATGTATACGAAGATGCGGGGGTGGCGGCATGACTACCATAACCATATTCAGGCGCTGCAGGCCAGCATGGCGCTGGGGAAATATGATGAGGTAAGCGATTACCTGCGTCAGCTGAACGATGACCTGACCCAGGTGGATACCACTGTCAAGACCGGAAGAGTGATGATCGATGCGATTCTGAACGGGAAGATGAACATTGCGGCGCAGAACCACATTGTGGTGAATGCCAAGGCTAAGATCCCGGAGGGGACGCCGGTCACGGACGTGGATCTGTGCGCCATCATCGGGAATCTTCTGGACAATGCCATCGAGGAGAACAAAAGGCTGCCGCAGGAAGCGCGTTTCATCCGCATTTATATCGGGCAGAAGAATACTCAGTTTTATCTGGCGTTCACCAACGCCGCCGGGAAGAAGAGGGACAGACACAAAAGCCTGTTTCCGTCCATGAAAGGCTCCAGGCACGGTCTGGGTCTTGTGCGGGTGGAAAGCATCGTAAAAAAATACGGCGGTCTCTTTTCCGCGGACAGTGAGGACGGAGGATTTACGGCGGAGCTGCTGATTCCGCTGCACGGCAAAGAAGAGTAAAGCTGCATTTCGTTTACCGAAAACGACTTTTGGTTCACGGAATGCGCTTTTTTTGTATGCATGGTGATAATATAGCTTATCAGAACGCGGGAATCAGTAAAACGTTGATTAGGAGGCATCTGGATTCATATGGAGCGAAGGAACAAGGAACAGAAGGAACCGAAACGCAAACCGAAATACGGTATGCTTTCGTGTGTGGGGTATATTTACCGCATCCTGTGGCGGGGGGAGCGGGGATTGGTGTTTACAGGGATTTTTACTGTGCCCGTCTCTCTGGCGCTGTCGGCGCTGGCCCTTTATGCGCCGCCTGCCATGCTGTCTGCGCTTGAGACATCGGAGCGGTTTTCCAAGGTGGCGCTGGTGATTATGGGACTCTTGCTGGCGCAGCTTCTGTTTGATCTGGCCAACAACGTGATCTCCGCCAAGATTGAAAGCTCGGAGCACTATGTCCTGACGCAGATGGGCTATATATGGGAACAATTCCAGCGTGACCGGGACTGGTATCATGAGTATAGCCCCGAAGTGCAGAAGACGGATAGGCGCGCCGACAATGCCATCACGAACAACCATACGGCGGGTGTGCATTTCCCCATGGAGTTTTCCAACATGATCACCCAGATCTTAAGTTTCCTGCTGTTTGGCTCGGTGGTCTCTCTGCTGCACCCGGCTATTATCCTTCTGCTCGCCGCTGGCTGTGTGCTGGGCGCCGCCGGGGGAAAATGGGAGCATAGGAAGAACTGGGAGGACAGGGATATCCGCAACGACCTGGACAAGAAGATCGGATATGCCGCTTTCGGCATATCCCGTGATTTTAAATATGCCGAGGACGTGCGGCTGTACGGTATGAAAAAGCCCATGCGGGACCGCCTGGACCGTCTGTTTGCCCTGCGTATGGCTGAACAGGGAAAGGTGGAGCGGCGAGGTATTCTCGCCGCCATCGTACAACTTTTGGTGATCCTTATCCGGAACGGGGCGGCATATATTTTTCTGATTGGAGAAGCCGTTAGGGGAAATGTGGATGCGTCCTCCTTCGTGCTGTACTTCTCGGCGATCACATCCCTGTCCGAGGTGATGGGCGGCATCCTGGGAACGATAAACAGAGTTTCCGAGGGCGCCATGCAGGTTTCCGATTTTCGGGAAGCCATGGAGGTGGAAGATAGGCTCAACCGGGGGCAGGGTATCCCGGTACCCCAGGGGCCATTTTCCATTGAATTTAAGAATGTATCTTACCAGTACCCAACGGGGGAGAAAAAAGTGCTGGATCATATATCCTTTCGCATAGAGGCGGGGGAGAAGATTGCGCTGGTGGGCTTAAACGGCGCAGGCAAGACTACACTGACCATGCTGATGTGTGGATTGCTTCTGCCGGACGAGGGGGAAATCCTGCTGGACGGGCATACCCTGTATGAATACAACCGGGACGAGATGTATGCTCTATTTGGAGTCGTGCCGCAGCGGTTCCATCTGCTGCCGGTTTCCCTTGCCCGGAATATTGCCTCCGCTGCGGAGGAGGAGGCGATTGACCGTGACCGCCTTGCGGACTGTATCAAACTGGCAGGGCTGGCGGAAAAGGTCGCATCCCTGCCCAGGGGGGCGGATACTCTGCTGGGCAGGGAACTGGACGAGGACGGCATAGAGTTGTCCGGCGGGGAGACACAGAAGCTTCTGCTTGCGCGGCTGCTCTATAAAAATCCGCCCTGCATCATTCTTGACGAGCCCACAGCGGCGCTGGACCCCATTGCCGAGGATAAAATGTACCGCAGCTACAATGAGATCGCGGCCCGGGCCACGTCCATATTCATATCCCACCGGCTGGCTTCAACGAATTTCTGCGATCGCATTTTCCTGCTGGACAATGCCGGGTTTGCGGAGGCGGGCACCCATGAGGAGCTGATGGCAGCGGGCGGTAAATATAAAGAACTGTTTGAAATTCAGAGCAAGTATTACTCCGACCGGAACATAAATAAATAACATATTCCCAGATGACGCGCTGATGGATATATGGGGAGAATGGAAATTTTTGCGGACTGTGCCGGTAGGGAATATGTGGAACAAAAATAAGGAGGCCGGAAAAGATGACAGGGAATAGGAGAAAGAGAGAGCACAGGCTGCGCAAGGAGTGGAAGCTGGTCTGGCGGGCCATGGGAATACTGAATGAAATGCTGCCCCATCTATGGTTGTATCAGGGGCTTGGCATTCTCGCCGACACCCTTTCGCCCTACTTTGGGCTCTATATGTCCGCACAGCTGGTAAATGAACTTGCTGGGGATTGCGATTACAAAAGGCTGCTTTTGCTGGCGGGGATCACGGTGTTTGGCGGATTTCTGATTTCTTTTGCAGCAAAAATTCTGCAAGGCAAGAGGGCAATACATGATAATTTCCTGTTTAGTAAGCATGAAGCCTATCTGGCGGACGCACAGAACGATTTTCAGTATGAACACCTGGAGGATCCGGAGGTGGTGCTCCTGCGATCCAGAATTTTTGCGGGATTGAACGCCACGGGGGCAGGGCTTGTGGCGGTTAAGTGGCAGGTCTCAGACCTGATCAGAAACATTTTGGGTGTTATCTTCTCTGTCTCCCTGACAGTATCCATGTTCGCCATGGCTGCGCAGGGCGAGTATACGGGAATCTTTGGCTTTATCAATTCCCCGGCTTCGGCAGTGGTGATTCTGGGATTGATTATCCTGAATGCATTCTGTTCTATCAAGATATCCGCCGCCAGTGTGGTCAGACAGCAGAAAGCCCTCGGCAAGCTGGCAGCCGATAATACACATTATTCCATCTTAAGCCGTCTGTGGGGAGCGGATATGATTATGTTTGATCTCAACAGGGTTGCGGTGGAAGAGTTCCGTAGGCGCAGGCTTCGCCCCGAATGGGTGGCGGAGAGAGAAGAGGTGGTCATAAAATATAATTCCCTGTCCATCATTCTGGATGCGGTTGTTAATGTTGTCCTGTTCCTCTTCACGGCGGCCAAGGCATTTATCGGCGTGTTCGGAATAGGCAGCTTTATCCTGTACCAGGGAACCATCAAAAGGTTTGTGGCGGCGGTCTCAGGGATTGCCAGCGATATGGGCAGGCTTAAACAGAACAATACTTATCTGGCGCTGCTGTATGAATACCTGGATCTTCCCAATGACATGTACAAGGGGACGCTGGCTGTGGAAAAGCGGGATGATATCGACTATGAAATTGAGTTCCGGGACGTGAGCTTTAAGTATCCCCGCGGGGAAAACTGGGCCCTGCGCCATGTCAGCATGAAATTTAAGATCGGCGACAAGCTGGCAATCGTGGGAGAGAATGGTTCAGGTAAAACCACGTTTATCAAGCTTCTCTGCCGCCTGTATGACCCGACGGAGGGGAAGATTTTGTTAAACGGCATCGACATCACCCGGTATCGGTACGAAGAATATATGGCGCTGTTTTCCGTAGTGTTCCAGGATTATGCTCTCTTTGGTTTCCCGCTGGGCGAGAATGTGGCCGTGGACTTAAGCTACGATGAGGACAGAGTGCGAGACTGCCTGATTCGCGCGGGCCTGGGGAATATTTTTGAGACGAAAGCTTCAGGCATTGACGGGAGCGATATCGCGGCGCAGACGGGAGCCTGTCTTAATCGAACCTCAGATATGCAGGAGGGAGATATGTATGAAGAGGGTAAACAGAAGGGAGATAGGACAAAGGATAAGCTGGAGGGCCCGGAAAAAGGTTTGGATACGAGGGAGAAAAATGTCCTAAAGAGGGCAATCGGGAGGGAGTACGACTCTGAGGGAACCGATTTCTCCGACGGGGAACGACAGAAGATCGCCCTGGCCCGTGCGCTGTACAAGGACGCTCCCTTTGTGGTGCTGGACGAGCCTACGGCGGCTCTCGACCCCATTGCGGAGGCGGCGGTCTATGAGAATTTCAACATGCTTGTGGAGAATAAGACCGCTGTGTTTATCAGCCACAGGCTGTCAAGCTGCCGGTTTTGTGATTCCATCGCCGTGTTTGATCACGGGCAGCTCATACAGCAAGGGACTCACGATGTGCTGTTGGCGGACGCAGGCGGCAAGTACAGCCAGCTCTGGCATGCACAGGCCCAGTATTATGAGAAGTAGAACATTAGGGCTTTCTGAAAAAACGGAAAGCCCCATATTTGGAATAAATATACTTTAGTCAATGCCTATTTTAAATACAATCGGATATTCGCTCTGCAGGCTGCATTTGATATGCAGCCCATCTCCATTTCGGCTCCACTGGCAGGCTTCCCCGGCTCCCAGTACACATACCGGATGATACCGTGGAAATTGGCCTGTTTGGAGGCATCCTGCTCTCCTAAGGAGGTGATGCAGTAGTAAAAGCTAATCGCTTGTGAGTATAACAATAGAGTGGACGGGACATTATGGCGCGGTATAGCGGAGGTATGAAATGAGTCGGACAGAAAAATGTAAAGAGGTATTTGAGGAGTTGTTTGGCGGGGAACCTGCCACCATGGAGAGCGGAAACGATCCGGAACTGATGATTATTCTGCAGCGGTTTATATTCGGCGAGGTGTTTGAAACAGGGGTGCTGGACAAAAAGATGAGAGAGCTTTTGACGGTGGCCTGCCTTGCCGCCATGCAGACCCTGCCGCAGCTTAAGGCACATACGCAGGCGGCAATAAATGTCGGGAATTCCCCTCTGGAGATCCGGGAGGCGGTATATCAGTGCGCGCCGTTTATCGGTTTTCCCCGCACGTTGAACGCTGTCAGCGCAGTGAATGAAGTTTTTTTGGACAACGGGATTTCCCTGCCGCTTCCCGCGCAGGGGAAAGCGGAGGAAGGCGAACGATATGAAAAAGGGCTTGCAGTGCAATTCCTGTTATATGGTAATGAGATAAAAGAAAAATATGCCGGTCTGCCGGACGGCAACGGGGAAGCCCTGCCCCGTTTTTTGACGGAGGTATGCTTTGGGGATTTTTATACCCGGGGCGTACTGGGGGTGCAGGAGCGGGAACTGCTTATGCTGGCGGTTCTGGCGTCATTAGGTGCGGATACCCAGATCAAAGCCCATGTGGCCGGGAATCTGAAAGCCGGGAACAGCAGGGAGACGTTATACGCCGCCATGGTACAGTGTCTGCCGTATATCGGTTTCCCGGCAGCGTTTAATGCAATTAATATTATAAAATCCGTGGATTCCTCACAGGGATAGTGCCTGCCCGGCGGTCTCACATCCGTCTCTGGCAATTTTCCATGCAAGGTTGCCTTTTTCCAAAAAGTAGGATACAATACAAATATGCAGGAATCAGAAAGAAGCTATCCTGATCTGCGTGCCCGCCAAGACGGGCAGACGGGGGGATTTTATGGAAGAAAGAAAATATGCATTGCTGATCGACGCTGAGAACACCAGTTCCAAATACGTGGATGTGATCATCAGCGAGTTAAAAAAATACGGTATCATCACCTACCAGAGGATGTACGGGGATTTTACCAACCCGGATCTGGCAAGCTGGAACAAGAAGGCCCTGAAATACGCCATTGTCCCCATACAGCAGTCCCGGTATTCCACGGCGAAAAACGCGGCGGATATCATGCTGGTCATTGACGCCATGGATATCCTGTACAAGGGCATGATAGACGGCTTTTGCATCGTGACCTCGGACAGTGATTTTACCCGCTTGGTGAGCCGTCTGCGGGAGGAGGGGAAGTCCGTGATCGGCATGGGCAAGAGTGACGCCTCCAAGACCTTTATCGCCGTCTGTGACGAATACAAGTTCCTGGATAAGATCGTGGACGACGAGTCCAAGGGGGACAAGCCTGTGGCGGAGAGGGACTCCATCACCCCCATCGGGGAGATCAAATCCGCCATCAACAATCTGCTGCAGGAGTGTGAGAACAACGGGGAACCCGCCAATCTGGGAATGGTCAAAAGCAATTTGCAGAGGCTGTATCCCGATTTTGACGAGCGCAACTACGGCTACAATGCCATGATGAAGTTTATAACCGAGGCTACCCGGTTCAAGATCGTAAAACAGGGCACCACAATCCTGGTGGTGCGGGGCGGCCAGGAGGTGCCGGTCAATGTGGAGGCCAATGTGCAGCAGTACATTATCCGCAAGGCGGAACAGAATATCAAGCTGGAGATTTTGGGGCAGCAGCTTCATGAGCATTTTCCGGATTTCAAATACAAGGATTACGGGTATGCCCGCCTGTCCCGCTATGTGAGCAGCATCGAGGGCGTCCAGATTGACGGCAACAATATTGTGTCCAGACAGTGAATGGATGCGCCCGTTAGATAGGTAAGCGTGCAAAAGTAGATAAAAAGTTGATATTTCCGCCTTATACTGTTATGCTGAGAAGGGATGCGGCGGAGGAAGGATCTGACACCTGTTTGGTATATTCAGAATTTCCTCCTGCGCCGGTAACAGGAAAGGCGGCGTTTTTATGTATAAAATACTGATTGTGGACGACGAACCGGATGTGGTGAGCCTGATCCGGGATTATTTTGAAATTAACGGGTACGATACACTGGTGGCATATAACGGGGAGAAAGCCATGGAACTGGCCTTACGGCAGCCGGATTTGATTCTGCTGGATATCAACATGCCCCATATGGACGGGCTGGCAGTGTGCCGCGGGATAAGGGACTATGTATCCTGCCCCATCCTCTTTTTGACGGCCCGCATCGAGGACAGCGACAAGGTGCAGGGCTTTGCGGCGGGTGGGGATGACTATATTTTAAAGCCATTTTCCATGGAGGAGCTGGGGGCCAGGGTGGCAGCCCACATCCGCCGGGAACATCGCCTGAAGGCGGATGCCAACGTGCGGTTCTGGGGGCGGATGGTCATAGACTATACGGCCAAGACCGTGGCAGTAGAGGGGCCGGTGATCCCCCTGGCAAAAAAGGAGTACGAGATTATAGAACTGCTGTCTTTGAATCCCGGCCAGGTATTTGACAAGGAGAGGATCTATGAGAAGCTCTGGGGCTATGAGGCCGAGGGGGAGAGCAGCGTGGTGGCGGAACACGTCCGGCGGATACGGGCAAAGCTCAAGGAGTACGGCGAGGAGTATCACCTGGAGACGGTATGGGGAATGGGATATCGCTGGAAGAAATGAGGAGCATCTCACAGCTTCTTAGCCAGGCAATTGCGAAACGTTCTCCGCAAGTAACGTGGTGCCTAAGTTTGGATGTTGCACATCCATACTGATTGACGCAATAACACGGGCACGGCCCGCGTTATGCAGGCAGAGGAAAGTTTCTTAGTTATGGAAAGGATGGCGGAATGAGAGAGACAGGGCAGGAGGCCATATGCTTTTTGGGACAACAGGGGAAGCCCGGTAAAAAGCCGCATCGGAAGCGGCGCAGATCCCTGAGGCGGGCTCTGTATTACTGGATTCCGATCTGCTCTATTCTGGCGTTTCTGGGAACTATGGTGATCGGAGTCAGCACCAATTATGCGCAGGACTGGTATATGTCCAATTATATGAAAGAACAGAGCATACGGATATGGCACGGGGAGGATGGCCGCTATGAAATATATGTGGCCCCCAACTCAACCCCACACTACAACTATGTGGTGCGTCCGGTATCCAACGGGTGGGATGCTCCCCCGTTGGAGCGGATTATCTACGATCTGATCAGTGCCTCACAATGTATTTTGATACCGCTGTGGATATTGGCCTGTCTTGGTATGGCCGTATGGATTTTTTACAAAAGGGAATTGGAAAAACCAATCAGAGTGCTGCGGGAAGCCTCGGAAAAGATAGCGGACAACTGTCTGGATTTTGAAATGGAGGCGGTGCGGGACAATGAACTGGGACAGCTCAGGGACGGTTTTGAGAAGATGCGGGCGGCGCTGTATGAGAATAACAGGGTCACCTGGCAGATGCTGGAGGAGAGGAAGCGGCTGAACGCCGCGTTTGCCCATGACATGCGCACCCCCATCACTGTGCTGAAGGGCTACGGGGAGATGCTGGAGCGATATGTGCCGGAGGGCAAAATATCCCAGGAAAAGCTCATGGGGATCCTGGGTATGATGAACGGGCAGATCCGCCGGCTGGAGAGTTACACCCAAAAGATGAGCAGCATCAGGAAGCTGGAGGACCTGGAGCCGGAACCGGTGCCGATGGAGGCTTCGGTACTGCAGGAAAAGCTTCGCGGCATGTGTGAAATTCTGGGGGGAGACATTTCCTATTCCTTCGGCGGAGTGGGTACTCTTTACCTGGACGAGGCGCTGGTGCTGGAGGTGTGTGAGAACCTGGTGTCCAACGGCCTGCGATACACCCGACAGATGCTGCGGGTGACGGTGCAGATGGCGGAGGGGGGACTGTCCTCCCGTGAGGAGAAAGAACATACCTGTGAGGAGAAAAAGCATACCTCGGAGGGGGAACCGGCAAGATACCTGGAGGTGGTGGTGGAGGACGACGGGCCGGGGTTTGGCCCGGAGGAATTGCAGCACGCCACGGACCCCTTTTACCGGGGGGAGGGGCAGATGGAGCAGTGCCATTTCGGTCTGGGCCTGTATATCTGCCGCCTGATCTGCGCCAAATGCGGCGGCAGCCTGGCCCTGTCCAACTCGGCCTGCGGCGGGCGGGTGGCGGCCAGATTTCAGATTTATCCGGAAATCCAAAAAAGTAGATAAAAAGTTGATAGATATACAGTAGTGTAATGGTGTGGAGCAATCCACACCATTTTTGCGGGAGCGATACCGACGAACGTTTAGGAGGATTATCGAATGGAACAAAAAAATAATTGCATTGTCATCAGCCATGTGGATAAGTACTATGGCAAAAAACAGGCGCTAAAGGATGTGGACCTGACCATCGGGCAGGGCATGTTCGGGCTGCTGGGAAGAAACGGCGCAGGCAAGACCACACTGATGAAGACCCTGGCTACCCTGCATGAAAAGCAGGCCGGAGAGATATCCGTGTGCGGCATTCCCATCAGCCATGCCAGGGAGATCCGCGGTATCACCGGATATCTGCCCCAGGATTTTTCCATGTATCCCAATATGACAGTCCATGAATGTCTGGATTATCTGGGCACGCTGTCGGGAATGCCCAAGGCCCTGCGACAGCAGCGGATTTCCATGCTGTTGAAGCGGGTGAACCTGAGCGGGAAGAAAAAGAGCCGGGTGAAAAGCCTCTCCGGCGGCATGAAGCGCAGATTGGGAATCGCCCAGGCCCTGCTTCACGATCCCAGGGTGCTGATTGTGGATGAACCCACCGCAGGATTGGATCCGGAGGAACGTATCCGGTTCCGCAATCTGCTCTGCGAGGTGGCGGAGGATCGCATTGTGATCCTCTCCACTCATATCGTGGGGGACATCGAAGCGACTTGTGAAAATATCGCCATATTGAATGATGGAGAGCTTCTGTGGAAGGGTACAGTGTCCCAGCTGCTGGAGAATGCCAAAGGCAAGGTCTACACGGCGGAGATACCTGTAAGCATGCTGCCCCGGGTGAAGCGGGATTATATTGTGACGGGCATGCTGCGCGGTGAGCGGACAGTGACGGTGCGTTTCCTGACGGATTGGGAGTATGGGAATGCAGAGGGGGACAATTTGGCAGCAGGAGAGGTAAAAGCTGTCAGGCGGGGAGAAGATAACGGGGATAGCTCCCACGGGCTGCTTCCCGGGGCCAGAACGGTCATGCCCAACTGTGAGGATGCCTATATGTACTGTCTGCACCAGCATGGCTGCGAGATCGTGGGAGGTGAAGAGTAATGCTGTTTCTCAAGGAATGTAAAAAAGTTATCTGTTCCATGACATTTGTACTGTACGTGGTAACGGTGATCGCCATGTATATGACACAATATGGCGGTGAGCATCGCATCATCACGGAACCCCGGCCGGAAACCGGCGACTATGGCATGACCGTACGGGAGGACCCACAGCTGATTATGCCTGCTGCGGTGGAGAGATTACTGGGGGATTATCTTTCCGGCAGCTACCCGGCCTATCCCATCCTGCTTTACAAGAATGTTAAACTGAAGGAGGACAAAAGGCTGGAGATGCGCTCTCTCCTGGAGGAACTGACAGGGCTTTCAGGGGAAGAGATTGACGGCTTTACCGGATATCGGGATGCGGGATTCTACAGCGAGGGCCTGGATGCAGGCGGCAATCCCATAGTGCAGTACCAGGAGGCGGCGGTCCCGGTATATAGCCTGCCGGAGAATCTGACGTATGAGCATTTTTGTGAACTGATGGAACAGGCTGACCGGATCATCGGCGGTGGCAGCATGTATGAGGTGAAAAGCCTGGCAAATAATTTCGGCAGGGTTCCCATGACCTATGAGGAAGCGCTGCGGGAGTATGAGTCCCTGATGGCTCCGGGGGAGTTGGGCAAAGCCTATCTGCGGCTGCACTGTGATTATATGGGGATTGACCTGGCGGTGATGCCGGTATTTGTGGCGGCAGCCCTGTGGCAGCTGGATAAAAGGGCCCGGATGCAGTCCCTGATTTACACCCGGAAAAGCTCTGCAATCAAGATTGTGGGAACCCGTTATCTGGCGCTGGTAAGCTGTATGGCCGTGCCTGTGCTGCTGACTTTGGCCTATACGGTATACACCACATGCGGGATGTATCCTCAGACGCATATCGCCTGGGGAAGAGGGCTGGGAATGGCTCTTTTGTGGCTGCTTCCCGATATTCTGGCAGTCTCCGCCCTGGGGGCGCTTTTGACGGAACTGTTCTCCCCTCTTCTGGCCATCTTTTTGCAGTGTGTGTGGTGGATTTTGTCGCTGAGAGGAACGGAACTGACAGGGAATGTGGCACGGTTTGGGCTGCAGGTGCGTCATAACGCCCTGGGCAGGGCGGTCTTATGGCAGAGCCAGTGGGATAACTTTGTGTGCAACCGGCTGGCGCTGGTGGCCCTGGCGCTGTGCTGCCTGGCGTTGGCCACATGGCTGTACGAGCGCAGGAGGAGAGGGAAAACGGCCTGGACAGACAAAATCCTGTACCTGGGTAAAAACCATGCCCATGGTATTATGCGAATGGTCGATAAGAAGGCAGGAAAGAGGGTGACAGGCGATGGGGATGTGTGATAGAATAGAAATCTATTGTAATATTCTGAAAGTGAACCTGCGCCGCCAGTATCCCTGGCCTGCCCTGGCGGCGGTGGCGCTGCTGGTGATAACGAAACTGCTTTTTAACTTAAATGCCCTGGAGGGGGCGGCGGTGGCCCAGCCCCTGGAGATGCTGATGATCTGGATTGGCCCCGCATTGCTGGTGCCGGTGTTTCTGCCGGAGCAGAACCCTGAACTCCGGGATGTGGTGCGGGCCAGACAGACCAGCTATCTGCAGGTGTGCGTGCTTCGGATCCTGTATGCCAGCCTGACCGTCATCGCGCTGACTCTGGTTTTCACCGGGCTTATGAAAGCCGATGAAAGCCAGGTCCTGCCCTATCACGTATGGGGGAGCATCTGCTCCGCCCTGCTGTTAGGGGCGGTGGGTCTGGCGGCGGCCGGACTCAGCGGCAACGCCGCCGGGGGCTTCATGGTGTGCATGCTGTATTATCTGGCCAGCTATGGCATGGACCGCAGGCTGGGGTGTTTAAGCCTGCTTTCCATGTCAAAGGGACAGATGAGCGGCAAGGGCTGGCAGCTGCTGGCCGCCGTAGTGCTGGTGCTGGCTGCGCTGGCGGTTATGAGGCGGAGAAAACAGATATAACAGGGGCGGCGGGTTTCAAAAGCTCTCCGGAAGAGAGGCTTGCTATGTATAAGTATGTCAGGGCTGCCTCGGGGACGGGGTGAGGAATGTGCATGGTTCAGGACACCGCTGGATAGGAGGGCATAGGATGGTCAGAAGGCACTATCGTTTCACCGGGAGAGTACAGGGCGTGGGTTTTCGCTACCGGGCGAAACATGCGGCCAACGGCATGTGTATCACCGGATGGGTGAAAAATGAGTGGGACGGTTCCGTGGAGATGGAGGTACAGGGGACGGAGGAGGCCATCAACCGAATGCTGGTGATGATCAACAGAAGTGATTACATCCAGATCGACACCATAGAATGCCGGGAGATTCCATTGGAGGAACAGGAGACTTCCTTTCATGTGCGATAGCGTCATACGGACGTCAATATTGGTGGAGGATGAAGAGGCCGGTATCGGTATTGTGATCGAGAAAAAATACCGGGAAGACGGGAAGCCGGAGGAAGGCTGCCGAGAGGCGCTTAAGCAGATAGAGAATCCGGAATATGCAGCCAGGCTGGAGGAGGACGGAATCAATACCATTATAAAGTATGGGATCGCATGTAATCGGAAGAAATGCAAGGTGATGAAAGGGTCACGGGCTGGCAAGAAAAACTTGCCAGCCCTATATATTTTCTGGTATACTACTCTTATGGGTTTCGGCAGGCCATATACTGGCGAACGTATTTTTCCATTCTTTTGTGTCACATGTTATATGATCGGACTACACGCGGCGCAAGGGAAGGAAAATATAACCGTCCGTGAGTATGACCGGGATGGCGGGAACCGGGTCTGAGGCAAACGGGGTTTTGATTCGGGTTAAACCCCCGATACACAGAAATGAGGGAAATATGGAATTTTGGGATATATATGATGCGGACAAAAAGCGCACCGGTCGCACCATGGAGCGCAACGACTTTTGCCTGGCGCAGGGGGAGTACCATCTGACGGTGCTGGGCGTGGTGGCCCGGCGTGACGGGCGCTTCCTGATCACAAAGCGGGTGCGGACCAAAGCCTGGGCACCGGGCTGGTGGGAGGTCTCCGGCGGCGGTGTCATGGCGGGGGAAGAGTCCCCGGACGCGGTGCGCCGGGAGATCAGGGAGGAAACCGGGCTGGATGTGACGGGCTGGGACGGGGGCTATCTGTTTACCTACCATCGGGAAAATCCCGGCGAGGGCGATAACTATTTTGTGGATGTATACCGCTTTATCGGTGACTTTACGGAGGACGAACTGCGGCTGCAGCAGGCGGAGACGGACGGGTATCGGC
Organism: uncultured Lachnospiraceae bacterium; assembly: GCA_947176785.1. Classification (GTDB taxonomy): domain Bacteria; phylum Bacillota; class Clostridia; order Lachnospirales; family Lachnospiraceae; genus Acetatifactor. Next base: position 8,607 of record CAMWSA010000012.1, on the reverse strand, counting down.
TGGCCACGGCGGAGGAGATCCGGGAACTGGCGGGCCAGGGGATATTTCTGCACTATGATAGTATCAAGGAGGCTTTTTGCCTGTAAACGGGTTGTGCGCTTTGCGGCATGGAGACTGAGAGATAGCCGGCGATCTGCATAGTAAGGAAAGCCTGGATAGGATGTTGTTACCTGTTTTATGCTGACGACCGCTGAGATTTTCCGAAAATCTACCGGGGTGTGAGTATGTAAACAGCACAGAAAGAGGCCATAATGAACATAAAAGGATTCACCTACGGGTATCACGCCGTGAAAGGCTTATATGACAGCGAAGAGGGGCGGTACAGCCAGGATGCGCTGATGGACACGGGGATCAACTGGGTATGCCTGGCATTTCCCGTAAACCAGAAAACCTATGCCTCCACGGAGATTTTGTTTGACTATCGAAAGAATGTGCCGGACCTGGAGCTTCTCACCACCATCAAGCGGTTCCGCGACAGGGGTGTCAAAGTGTGCCTGAAGCCCATGATCAACTCGGACGACGGCGTATGGCGGGCTTTGATCAATTTCCCGGATGAGACCATGACGGAGGAGGATACATATTGGGCAAAATGGTTTGCCAGTTACCAGGCTTTCCTGACCCATTACGCGTCGCTGGCGCAGTACGCAGGATGTGAGATGTTCTGCCTGGGCTGTGAGATGCTGGGGACGGAGCGCAAGGAGGAATACTGGCGTCAGACCATCAGCCTGGTCAGGGAGGTTTATCACGGCCCGCTGGTATATAACACCAATCACGGCAAGGAAGAGGCGGCAAAATGGTATGACGCCATTGACTATATCGGCACTTCGGCCTATTACCCGGTGGAGAGCGGGCCGGGGGGGAGCCTTGCGGAGATGCAGGAGAACTGGCGGCGGGTGGCCGGCAATCTGGAGGCGCTGAGCCTGCGGCTGGGGAAAAAGATCCTATTTATGGAGATCGGCTGCCGCAGCGCCCTGGGATGCGCGCAGATTCCCTGGGATTTCGTTCACAGGGAGTTCCCGGTAAGCCAGGAGGAGCAGGCCCGTTTCTATGAGTCCTGCCTGTCCGTCATGAGCGGTCGGGAATGGTTCGAGGGCGTGTTCTGGTGGGATTGGGGAACCCACATTTACCACACCCGGGAAGAGGCGGAGCGGGACACGGGATTTAACATATACCGCAAACAGGCGGAGGATGTTGTGAGAAAATGGTGTCAGAAGTAATGCGGGGTAATGCATATGGAAGAACATTTTTATTATCAGGAAGAGATCTTTTTTACCGGTGATAACAGCCGGGAACTTGGGGAAAACCAGGAAAAGATCGTGGAGATGCTGCGCGGCAACCTGGCGGTGGGCGCAGTGGGTGGTTTTTTCGAAGAAGGATACCCGGTATATTTTATCAGTCATTTTGCCCTGAACAATTTGGGTCTGTCTTTTGAGGAGTTTATGGAGCGCACCGGCGGCAGCTTTCTAAAAGCCGTCCATGAGGAGGACCGGCATATATTTGAAGCTGCTTCCCCCCAGGAGGGGAACGATGTCAGGGAGTACCGCATGCTCAGCCGGGACGGCACGGCGGTGTGGGTCAATGAGGTGCGGACATTGTCCCATACAAGTGACGGGCGTAAGATCTGGGTGTGCTCCCTGCGGCCGATCAATGAGGATTACCGCAGGCAGTATCTGAGCGAGGAGGAGCAGTACCGACAGGCTATTATCTCGGAAGCCCTTTTTGTATTTAATGTAAATGTCAGCCGCAATGTCATTGAGGACGATTTCTATAAGTTCACAGGAAAGAAAAACACCGCCATTCTGCCCCTGGTGGGAATGCAGGCCCCCTGCGATGCGGATGCCTTTTTCGGCAGATGGGGGGAACAGAAGGTATCACCGGAGGACCGGGAAAATTATGACCGCTGTATCAATATGCGGTATCTGCGGGAGGCGTATGAGCGGGGGGAGACCGAACTGGTACTGGAATATGAGACCATGATAGATGAGGCTGCCCCGGTGATTCTGCGCCATACGATTCTGCTGATCCGAAACCGGGCCAGCGGAGACATTATCGCGATGAACAATCTGAAAGATGTCACGGCCCAGAGAAAGTCCGAGAGGGAGACCCGCAAGGCCCTCCAGGATGCCTATGAGGCGGCGAACCGGGCCAGCGGTGCCAAGACGGATTTTCTGTCCCGGATGTCCCATGATATCCGCACCCCCATGAACGCTATCATCGGTATGACCGCCATCGCAGGCGCCCATCTGCAGGAGCCGGGGAAGATAGCGGAGTGCCTGGGCAAGATCACCGCCGCCAGCAGGCATCTTCTGGCCCTCATCAATGAAATGCTGGATATGAGCAAGATCGAGGCGGGAACCATGTCGCTGAATGAGGAGGAATTCAATTTGTCCAGCCTGATGGACAATCTGCTGAATATGGCACAGCCCATGGTGGAGGAGAAACGCCACGAACTGGAGGTTCAGATCCATGACGTACAACACGAGAATGTCATAGGGGACAGCATGCGGATTCAGCAGGCGTTTATGAACATTGTCACCAATTCTGTGAAATATACGCCGGAGGGAGGACGGATACATATTGAGCTTTCGGAGAAACCTTCCGGACAGGTCAAGACCGGCTGCTATGAGTTTGTCTTTGAGGATAACGGTATCGGCATGTCACAGGAATTTCTGACGCATCTCTTTGAACCCTTTGAGCGGGCGGAGGACGTCCGTACCAGCAAGATTCAGGGAACCGGCCTGGGGATGCCCATTGCCCGGAATATCATCCGCATGATGGGGGGCGATATCCAGGTGGAAAGCCAGCCGGACAGGGGATCGCGGTTTACGGTGCGTATCCTGCTGAAATACCAGGAGGAGGACGCGGTTTCCCTGGCGGAGCTGATCAAGCAGCCGGTGCTGGTGGCGGACGACGATGAGATTGCCTGCCAAAGCACCTGCCTGATGCTGGATGAACTGGGGCTGCTCAGCGAAGGGGTGCTTTCCGGGGCGGAGGCCGTGGAGCGCGTGGACAGCGCCCGCCGCCGGAGGGAAGACTATTTTGCCGTGATTCTGGACTGGAGGATGCCGGGGATGGACGGCATAGAGACGGCCAGGGAGATCCGCCGCCGGGTGGGGGCGGATGTGCCCATCATCATCCTGTCGGGCTATGACTGGTCACAGTGTGAGATGGAGGCCAGGGCGGCGGGCGTGGATGCATTTATCACCAAGCCGCTGTTTAAGAGCAGGCTGGTGAGTGTCCTCCGGAGCCTGGTGGCCGAGCCGAAGACGCCGGAGCCGGAGCCGCCCAAAGAGGAGCTGGGGAAGAACGGGGAGCATGATTTCATCGGCAAGAGGGTGCTGTTGGTGGAGGACAACGAATTAAACCGGGAGATCGCCACGGAGATCCTGCAGATGGTGGGGCTGGAGGTAGAGACTGCGGAGAACGGAAGCATCGGGGTGGATATGGTCGCCGCGTCGGAGCCGGGGTATTATAATCTGGTCCTCATGGACATACAGATGCCGGTGATGAACGGTTATGAGGCCACCTGCGCTATTCGGACGCTCAGCCGCAGGGATGCCGGTTATATTCCCATCGTGGCCATGACAGCCAACGCCTTTGCGGAGGATATTCAGGCGGCAAAATCCTCCGGCATGAACGAACATATGGCTAAGCCCATTGACCTGGGCCGCCTGATGGAAGTGCTGGACCGCTGGCTGCTGTAGGATCGCGCAGGGGCAGCTATTGTGCAGCAACACAGACAAGAGGGAGAAGAAAATGCGTATATTTAAAAATGTTAATTTGAAAGTGAAGGTTCTGTTGCCGATAACAATTTTGTCAATTGTCATGGTTTTTGCTGCACTGTCCGGCTGGTATATTGCAAGGCAGATGTACAGTGCCAGCAATGAGATTTCCGGTAATTATATGACCAGCGTAATCAACCTGAATACTCTGGCCAAGGAGTTTGAGAGCTTAAAGGGTTCCGTATATGCCCATGTGCTGGCTACGGACGAGGAGGAGATGGGCGTCTACGATGCGGAATATAAGGGGCATGTCGAGACGATCAGACAGTTGTCGGCAGTCATAGAAGAAGCGTTGGAGGAGGGCAGTGAGGAGGCGGCGGCGTTCCGGGCTTTCGGGGAAGCCTATCAGCTTTTTCTTCCCAGCTGCAAGCAGGCGATCAACTATAGTAAAAACGGCAATCAGAAGATGGCCATGAATCAATTGCGGGGGGTCATCAATACGACCAGCAGCAATATAGCAGCGGCCATCAATGAAATCGTTGCGGCGAAGACGGAGGATATGGAAGTTTCCCTGCGCCGGCTGGAGTCGGTGTACAACGAAAGCATCCGGCTTGCGGCAGTGTTCCTGGGCCTGGCGCTGGTTCTGTTTGCGCTGGCCCTGCTGATCTGTATTATGGAACTGAATCGTCCCATTGACAGGATGAAGAGGGAACTGGCACAGATTATCAGGGATATTGACGCAGGCCAGGGCGACCTGACCGCCCGGGTATCGGTACAGGGCAGGGACGAAATCGGGCAGCTGGGCAGCGGGCTTAACGGTTTTATCGCGTCGCTTCAGGATATCATGAAGAAAATCACGGAGAATTCCGACCGCCTGGATCAGATTTCCGGGGAAGTCACAGGCAGCGTGGAACAGGCTAACAGTACGACCTGTGACATATCCGCAGTGATGGAGGAACTGTCCGCGGCTATGGAGGAGATGTCGGCGACCACGGTGACAGTGAATGACAATACCGGAAGCGTGGGCGAAAGCATCGGCGAACTGAACGATGCCTCCGAAGAATTGCTGGGATATGCGGAGGAAATGCAGCAGCGGGCCGGTGTGCTTGAGTCCACGGCGATTGACAATAAGCAGAACACCACAAATCTGGTAACCGGCATTATTACTGACCTGGAACGGGCAATCAGGGACAGCGAGAACGTGAGACAGGTGGAAGACCTGACGGCGCAGATCCTGAGTATTTCCAGCCAGACCAATCTGCTGGCGCTGAACGCCTCCATTGAGGCCGCCAGGGCCGGGGAGGCAGGAAAGGGGTTTGCCGTGGTGGCCACCGAGATCCGGGGGCTGGCCGATTCCAGCCGGGAGGCCGCCGGAAATATCCAGAATATCAACAATATGGTAATGGCGGCTGTGAACGAACTGGTCAAGAGCGCCAACAGGATTGTGTCCTATGTCAATGAGCAGGTATTGCCGGATTATGACGGCTATGTAAAAGCCGGACGGCAATATAATGATGATGCCAGGCATATTCACCAAGTGGTGGAACAGTTTCATGAAATGGCGGCAAATATCAGCAGCCTGATGAACGGTATCAAGGATGCGATGGACGGCATCTCCGTGGCGGTTGAGGAGAGTGCGGACGGCATCAGCAATACGGCTGACAGTGCAAATGCGCTGGTTCAGATCATGGACCATGTTACCGGGCAGATGGAGAGTAATAATCAGGTGGCGCGGCAGCTGAGTCAGGAAGCGGCACACTTCAGCAAACTGTAAAAGAGGAGTTTATGAGTATATCGCCAAATGTAAAGGATAATCTCAGGAAACGGTATGATGCCGATTTCCTGAGTTTTCATGAGAGCAAAATAAAGGACAGCCGCAGCGCCGGAAACAGAGCCAGGGAGATGCGGACCACCATAGAGGCCAGGCTGGACAACGGCAAGGCCCTGACAGCCAGCCCCAAGCGGCAGTGCGCGGCGCTGCTCCAGTATTATCGGGGCAGGAGCAATGCCGCCCAGCTGGGGAATATAGAGAAGACAAAACGACAGATCATCTCCATGGAACTGACCTACATTGACAGCTGTGCCCACAGTGAGAGATTTGCCGGGTATCTGCTGGAACACACGGAGATCAGTCTGGTGCTTGCCGGCATCAGCGAACTGTACAATAAATATCTGAAGGCTTCGGAGAAGGAGCTGCGCAAGGCCATACTGGGCATGGTACAGACCGATGCGGAGGTGGAGTACACCCAGGCACTGGCCATGGAGAGGCGCTTCGTCCTGCATATCGGCGGCACCAACAGCGGCAAGACTTACGAGTCCGTGGAGCGGCTGAAAAAGGCCAAATGCGGCGTGTATGCCGGCCCTCTGCGCCTGCTGGCCCTGGAAATCTATGACAAGCTGCGGGCGGCGGAGGTCCCCTGCTCCATGGTCACCGGCGAGGAGCAGCACATCGCACAGGACAGCCGGGTGTCGGCCTGTACGGCGGAGATGGTGGATCTGGATGTGGAATATGATGTGGCCGTCATCGACGAGGCGCAGATGATCAGCGATCCCTTCCGGGGACATGCCTGGTCACGGCTGGTCATGGGTATCAAGGCCAGGGAGGTGCATATCTGCATGGCACCGGAGGCGGAGAACATTATCCGCCGTATCTTAAAGCGCTGCCATGCGAAATATGATATCGTGCGCCATGAGCGGAACACGGAACTGGTATTTGAGGACAGGCCCTTCGACATTGACAATGACCTGACCAAGGGGGACGCCCTGATTCTTTTTTCCAAAAAGATGGTGTTGGACGTGGCGGCCCGGCTGGAATTGCAGGGAGTGAGGGCCAGTGTGATCTATGGCAACCTGCCGCCCCAGATCCGCAGGAAGCAGTTTGAGATGTTTCTGAACGGGGAAAATGATGTGGTGGTGGCTACGGATGCCATCGGCCTGGGAGTCAACCTTCCCATACGGCGCATCGTGTTTATGGAACACATGAAATTTGACGGCAAGGGGAGGCGTCCCTTAAACGAGTTTGAGGTGCGGCAGATTGCAGGCCGGGCGGGCCGCAGGGGCATGTACGACGTGGGTTATGTGACGGCCACCACCGAGGCGGGGCTGGAGCATATCAAGCGGGTATATCCTATGAAGCATACCATCGAATATGCGATTATCGGTTTTCCCCAGGTGCTGCTGGACATTGACCAGCCCATTGACCAGATTCTGACCTCCTGGTACAACATCAAGCCCAACCTGGATGTGTACCGCAAGATGGATATCAAGGAGATGCTGGTTAAGTACAGAAATCTGTATGGGATTCGGGACAGCATAGCGGGCTTTGAGAACAAGCGGGAACTCTACAACATGATCTCCTGCGATGTGGATTTGGGAAACGAAAAATGCATGGCTATGTGGCGTTATTACTGCAAGACCTACACGGCGGATGTTTCCGTCAGGTTCCCGGTCTTCGACGAAGTCCGCGGGGATACCAGGCTGGAGCGGGCGGAGACCTACTACAAGCTGCTGGACCTGTATAATCAGTTTTCGGTGCGTTTCGGCAAAATCATGGATGAAAACAGGGTGGCGGAGGAACGCTTAAAGACGGAGGACATGATCCTGGCTGAACTGGGCAAGAGCAAGACCTTTTACCTGCGCCGCTGCAATTACTGCGGCAAGCTGCTGCCCATCGGAGCCCGCAGTTCCCTTTGCGACAAGTGCTACTATTCCGTGGCCGGTGCAAGGCAGGCCGGCGGGAGCGTGCGGGAGCATAAATAGAAAGGCGATTGATATGAAGGCACAGACAGCTGACAAGAATTTTTTGTTTGAGTCCATGCCCATCCCCAGGGCCGTGGCAAATCTGGCTATTCCCACGATCCTGAGCAGTCTGGTGATGGTACTGTACAATCTGGCGGACACATATTTTGTGGGGATGCTGAATGACCCTCTGCAAAATGCGGCCGTGACGCTGGCAGCCCCGGTGCTGCTTGCTTTCAATGCGGTGAACAACCTGTTTGGCGTAGGTACCTCCAGCATGATGAGTCGGGCCCTGGGGCGTAAGGAATATGATATGGTGCGCAGAAGCTCGGCCATCGGCTTCTACTGCGCACTTTTCTGCGGTGTGGTATTCGCAGCGCTCTGCACCGTTTTCAAAGGCCCGTTGCTGGTTACGCTGGGAGCGGATGAGGTAACCACCCCCGCAACGGCGGCCTATATGCTGTGGACTGTGTCCTGCGGGGCGGTGCCGGCTATCCTGAATGTGGTACTGGCCTATCTGGTGCGTTCCGAGGGAGCGTCCCTCCATGCCAGCATCGGAACCATGAGCGGCTGTCTGCTGAACATTGTGCTGGACCCCATCTTCATTATGCCCTGGGGACTCAATATGGGGGCGGCGGGAGCGGGTTTGGCCACCTTTTTGTCCAACTGCGCGGCGTGCGCTTATTTCTTTGTGCTGTTGTATGTGAAGAGGAAAACCACCCATGTCTGCATAAATCCCCGGATGCTGGGCTGGAACACGGTTATCGTGCTGGGAATCTGTGGTGTGGGTATTCCGGCCTCCATTCAGAATCTGCTGAACGTGACGGGTATGACAATACTGAACAACTTCACCTCGGCGTACGGGGCGGACGCGGTGGCGGCCATGGGCATTTCCCAGAAGATCAGTATGGTGCCACTGCAGATTGCGCTGGGCTTTTCCCAGGGGATCATGCCGCTGATCAGCTATAATTATGCCAGCGGCAACCACCCCCGGATGAAGAAGGCTGTCACTTTCGCCATAAAACTGATGATCCCGGCGCTGTTTTGCGTGATGGCCCTGTTCTGGCTCTTTTCGGCGGGGCTGACCAGGGCTTTCATGGAAAACGAGTCCATCACTTTCTCTTATTCACATCTCCTAGACCACGAT